>CAXGRO010000009.1:0-29784 GCA_964012055.1 uncultured bacterium | reverse complement strand
GCGCACCCATTCGGCGTTGGGCTATAAAACGCCGGTACAGTATGAGCAGCAATTTGAATCATCAATCATTGTCCGTTAAAACAGGGCAAGTCCAGTATGTCTTTAAAACCTTGTCGGAGGTGCGCGTTATTACCGAAAATGGATCGACCAATACAACGAAGAGTGACCCCATGACGCGCTCGGAGACTTCACGCCATACGAGTATAGGATGGCTCATCAGCAGCGAGAAAACTCTAAATTAGACTGCCCCTAAAAAGGGGATGTTTACAAGATCCCAATATTGTAACCGTAAGGCACTTCCAAGAAATGATTAGCAAAAATCTCCCATTCTATCAATCCTTAACGCAGACTATTACTACATATTGTCTAGCGGAAAGATGGGGCGCCGCAATTTCTCATAGGTATAACTAAATAAGTTGGGGCTGTGGACGCCGGGCGTATCGACTTCTAGAATCGCATGGGCGATAGGGGTGTAGTCGGCACGAAAGTGGACGGCCGATTTAAGCGCGATGAGTTTGCGCGCTTCGGGGGGAATACCCAGGCTGCGCAGGACTTCGGCGTCGTAAGGCTGGAGGCGCTGTTCGGTAAGGATAATTTCGACTCCACCCACTTTGACGACCGCCGTGCGACCCATTTTGCCAATGCGGCCCTGACTCATGGGACCGCGGTGCACAAATTCTCCGTCGGAAATGGTTTTCACATAACCGGACAATTCTACCGGCTCGCCGTGTAAGGGGTGGGTTTTACCGCCGACTCGAAGGTCCACGCACTGGCCTATACCCGCCGCGATGGCGCGGTCTACCGACTCGGGGTCGGCGATAATGGCGACGACGGCGTCTTGGAAGTCGGCTTCGATCAGGGCGTGCAAAATAAAGGTGCCGTCGCATGGGCCGCCGCCGCCGGGGTTGTCGGAACCTTCGGCCACGACGATGGGGTGGCCATCTGCCTTGCGAGCGAAATCGATGGCCTCGGAAATAGAGACGAGATCGGCGCGAAAAGACTCGCGCATGTCCCAGATGTAGGCGGCAAATTCGTCGGCGTATTGTTCGGCCAGGTTCTGGTCGCCATCGGTGGTCACCAGGACCGAGGCACCGGCGTCGCGAATGTCGGCAAAGGGAAATCCCATCGACAGAGTTGCCGTCACCACGCCGGGACGGGCCTCTAATTGGTGCAGGCGGTCAATGGCTTCGCTCATCAGTGGTTTCATGGTGCACTGCGCTGGCGGCGAGGTCAGTAG
Source organism: uncultured bacterium (assembly GCA_964012055.1). Lineage (GTDB taxonomy): Bacteria > Latescibacterota > UBA2968 > UBA8231 > UBA8231 > CAXGRO01. The sequence continues at coordinate 28,547 of CAXGRO010000009.1, read as the reverse complement.
CGGCAACTGGCGGTAGGCCATGGTCGGGCTCATGCGTCCGCTCAAGGTGTCGTGCAAAAGGTGGGCCGCTTCGATGCCGCGCGTGTGGCAATCGACGTGGGGATAGGTGTCAAAGCCGATAATCGCATTGGTTTGTTGGGTCATAGCCGCGGTGATATTGGCGTGCAGGTCCAGGGTGATGACCAGGGGGATGGCGCCAATTTGCTGGCGCACGGCGGCGAGCAAGTCTCCCTCGGCGTCTTCGTGGGTTTGGGTTACCATGGCGCCGTGCAGGTCCAGAAAGACGGCGTCGACGGGGTCGGCTTTTTGCAGGAGATCGAGCAATTGTGCTTTGAGGGTGGCGTAGGCGTTCGCTTCTATGGGGCCGGCAGGTGTGGCAAAGGTCCACAGGAGTGGGACGACGTCAATTTTTAATTCTGTCGCCGCTTCAATAAAACCGCCCATAATGGAGCTGGTTTGATCAAAAGCGGCGATGATCTCTTCGCCGACGTAATAAGCCCCCTCTTTAAAACTGGCGAGTGTGGTGGGTATAGAGGTGAAAGTATTGGTTTCGTGGCCAATGCAGCCGGTAGCAATGCGCATGATTATTCGTATTGCCGGGCCATGACGTGACTGAGCGCCCGCCCGGCCTGTTGGCGCACTGCCTGGTTCTGGTGGTTTTCGATGATATTGCGCAGTACGGGAATAGCGAATTTGTCTTTGACCCGGCCGATCGATTTGATCGCTTGCAGCATCAGTGTGGGACTATTGTCGGCATCCTGTACAACGGCGGCCAGGTAGTTGATTTGCAATTGGTGGTGGCGCTCCAGCGCTCTGGGGGAGACCAGCGAGGGAATGCCCAGCAGGCGGGCGGTGCGCACATTGGCTTCAGCTATACTGCGGCCGGCCTCACCGATATCGGATAGGGCAACGGCGCCTATGGCGTCAATGGCCTTGAGGCGTATAGTCTCGCTCTGGTTTTTATCAAGGGCGGCCTTGCCCAGTACCGGAATGGTCGCCGGCGTGCCAATGCGCCTGAGTGTTTGCACTGAAGCCAAACGCAAACGTTGGCTGCGATCGAGCAGTACGCGATCTAAAAAGGCGATGGGATCGAGCACGTCTTTTTTAAAGGCTTCCCAAAGTGCCTCTGTGGCATGCAACCGAACTAACTCATCGGACTCGTTGTCATCGTCGGCGGCTTCGCCAATGGCGACCAGGGCCTGGCGATAGCCGGGGAAGCGCAAGAAGGCAATATTGCGCAATGCCCGCAAAATTTCCAGACGAATTGAGGTGTTGTTCTCCGTGGTCATAGCCTGGCGCAGCAAACGCACGCTCTGTTCGTAGCTTGCCCGACCCAAGCTGATTGCCGCCTGGCGTCGCACGCCCACGTCGGGGCTTTGCAATTCTTGGGCGAGGCGCGCGATGTGGGGATTCTGAGCCTGGAGTAAGGTGGTGCCCAGCAACAGCATTAAGCTAATAAAATATAGGCGCATGGCGATAAGTTTTGCACTTGAGTAATAATCTGGTAAAAATGGATAGCTGCCTGCAAAGACTAAGCTCTCCTATTAATATCGGAATATATTAAAATTTACCCAGCCTTGTGCTCCAGAGATTCCAGTAATTTGCTTTGGATGCCTCCAAAGCTGCCGTTGCTCATACAGACGATGAGGTCTCCGGGCTGGACTTGTGATAGTATATGGTCGACAATGGTGCTCACTTCGGGAATGTACCAGGCCGCCTGTCCGTTTTTCCGCAAGGTATCGACGATGCGTTGGGCTGAGAAGGGCTCGTCCGAGCGGGCTCGTTCGGGGCGCGGTACTTTGGCGACAACGACTCTATCCGCTGTGGCAAAGGCGTCGATATAGCGCGCTTCAAAAGTGGCGCGTGCATTGGTAGCACTGGCGGGCTCAAAAAGAGCCCACAGGCATCCCTGAGGGTGCGCCCGGCGCAGGCTTTCCAGCGTTTGGCCCACGGCGGTGGGGTGGTGGGCAAAGTCATCCATGAGGGTGATGCCTCCAGGAGAGCCGAGAATTTCCTGGCGGCGGCGAACGCCGGAAAAACTGGCTAGGCCTTTCCGCAATTGTGTTGCCGATAAGCCCACATAGCTAGCCACACCAATGGCGGCCAGGGCATTGCGGATATTGTAAGCACCCAGTAGTGGCAATTCAAAACTCCCCCAGTGATGGTCGCCGGAATGGACGGAGAAACGATATCCAGAGGACATTATTTCAATATCCGCGGCGCGCCAATATGCTCGGTTGTCCAGGCCAAAGGTCTGCACTGGCGCAAAAGAAGCAGGCAATAAGCCGGCGACCGTTTCGTCTTCGTGCCCAGCTAATAAGAGGCCGTTTTCAGGTACTGTATTGACTAGTTGGCGAAACGATTTTTCTATAGCCGCTAGATCATCGTAGATGTCGGCGTGGTCGAACTCAATATTGTTGACCACGAGAACTTCGGGTAAGTAATAGAAAAATTTGGCGTGTTTGGCAAAGAAGGCGCTGTCGTATTCATCGCCTTCGATAACAAAAAATTCGCCGTCACCCAGGTGATAGGAACGATTAAAGTTGTGCGGTATACCGGCGATCATAAAAGAAGGGTCACATCCAGCTTGACTCAATAAGTGGGCAATGAGTGAAGTGGTAGTAGTTTTGCCGTGAGTACCAGTGACGACGATCGGGCGCTTACCGCGAATAAGAAAATCTCGCATCACCTCAGGCAACGATTTATAAGGAATCTTGCGGTTGAGGGTTTCCTCTACTTCGGGGTTGCCGCGCGAGACGGCGTTGCCAATGACTACTAGGTCGGGCTTCGGATCTAGGCGGCCGGGGTCAAAACCTTCCTGCACATCGATACCCAGGTCGGCTAGAAAGGTGCTCATGGGCGGATAGACGTGATGGTCTGAACCTGTGATGCGATATCCCGACTCTCGCAACATGCCAGCCAGGGAGCCCATGGCTGTGCCACAGACGGCAATCATGTGGATGTGGGCGTTAGAGGACAAGAGCATAATAGCCTATATACTGCCAAGTCTCGCTTTGTGTCAAGCGGCTGTTTATTGCAAAGCTAATAGCCTTAAGTTACATTAGATTTATAAACTTCTACAAAGAAAAGCGATGAACAAAAAAAAGCGACAGGCAGCATTTATTCTCTACGGCGGCATTGGCTTAATTGTGCTGGCCCTAATGGCGCTGGGGGCGGTTGTGATAATGGAGGAGACGGCAGAGAAAAAAAAGCCTGCAAAGTCTGATAAGCAGGATAAAATAACTGCTCAATTGCAGATTGAGAAAAGCAAAATTTCCCCAACATTAAAAGAAAAGGCAGAGGAGAAGGAAGAATGGGTGGGGGCGGTCGACACGACCGAGGAGATGAAGAAAATTCTGCGCAAGCAGGTGCGCCAGACTACGGATGACCTCAATGAAGTTTGGCTCACGGAACTCACACAGTACGTATCGGGCAAGGCGGGTTTACAGGCTTATTATCGGGAAAAATTTGCGCAGGGAGCACAATTCGAGCCCAAGGCCTTGGCAAATAAGAAAAAGAAGGTGTTTTCCAGCAATCCGCAGGCTTATATCGCGCAGGCCAGGAAGGATATTTACGGCAGGAAGAGCAGGCAAGATGCCAAAACAATAAAAAGAGAAAGCCAGGGCTATTTGGCCCTGGCACTATACAAGGCAAATGAGCGCTTTGAGGGAGGACTGGAGAATGCCAATACTGTATTTATGACCTCCTATTTTAAAACAACGTTCAAGATGTACGAATTGCTACAAGAATTAGAGGGGAATCAGAAGAAGTGGCGGATCGATATCGTAAAGACGCACGAAGCATTCTTATGGGAGCGCTTCTTGCGCATTAAGCACGATATGGAGGTGATTAAACAACGCAGGGCAGGTACCTTTCTCAGCGGCGAACCCGATCTGTTAAAAGTTAAACGTATGAATGGGCAAATTAACGAGACGTTGCTCGCTTTGGGCAAGATTTATTTGAGTGCCGCCGAAGAAGAAATCATAGATCGCAAGAAGCTTAAATTTTATGCTGAGCAGGCTTTTAAGGCACTGGCGATGGTTTACCAGCGCAGTCTTTCGGGCGAGGCCATGAATACCTTATTTGCGGTTGACCGCATTCAGAAGGACCACCTATACCGCATGGCGATCAACAGTTGGAAGCGCGCCCGCCTGGCCAAGGACGATGCCAAATACGGGGATGTAGACGAGCATTATTTTCGCACCACCCAATTGTACTATCAGTTGATGGCGCGCTGGCGCGAAGACCAGAAGCGCCTGCACACGGACGAGTTTTTTAAGCTCAAGCAAGAAATAGCCACCTGGAAGCAAGAAAAGAAGGACAGGTCTACAAGCCCTGTGGCCGAAGGAGGCTAATTGAGCGCAGTACGGGTGGCATCTTAGGGCAATTCTCCTCAGCTCATATCCATTGGTATTGAACGAGAGCGCATCATTGGGGAAAATACGGGTACTGCAGGTGGTTACGCGTCTCGTAGGGCGCGGGGTGCCGCGTCATGTTCTGAATATTGTCTCGCGTCTAGACGCGGAGCGTTATGATGTCGAGGTGCTGGCGGGACGTAGTGAACCGCATGAGCACGGTTTGTGGGAAGAAGCTCGTCAACTGGGTATTCCAGCACATTATGTCGCCTCTCTGAAAAGGCAGGTGGGGCCAAGTGCTGCCGCCGCCTTTGCCGCCATATATCGCCACATTCGCAAAGGGCGCTATGATATTGTTCATACCCACATTTCTACCGCGGGTATTCTAGGCCGTCTGGCCGCAAACGTCGCCGGAGTACCTGCTATATTGCACACCTACCACGGCCGCCTAGCCGAACTACACGACGGCTCTTTGCGAAGTCGAGCGTTTCTTTCATGCGAACGCTATATGGCGCGCTATACAGATGCGATAGTAGCGATAAGCGGGGACATAAAGCGGCACTATCTGAACTGTGCGGTGGGTAGAGAATCGCAATATCACGTCATTTACAATGCTATCGACTCGGCCGCTTTCCGCAGCAAAACGCGTGCACTGAAATTGCCCGCCGTTCTGGAGGGAAAGCGATTGGTGGGTACGGTGGCGAGTTTGACGCAAGAAAAGGGGTTAGACGTGCTGGTGCGCGCCATGCCTCTATTGATTCAGCGAGTGCCCGACGCGTGTTTGTGCATTGTGGGGGTAGGGCCCATGCTTTCTCATCTGGAGCGCTTGGTGCGTGAGATGGGATTGGGCGACCGCGTTTACCTACCTGGACATAGCGACGATATTACTTCTTGGATGGAGGCGTTTCAAGTATTTGTCCTGCCGTCTATAAGCGATGGGATTCCCACTGCCATTCTAGAGGCTATGGCGATGGGGTTGCCGGTTGTAGCCAGCCGCGTTGGCGGCATACCCGAGATCGTGTCTCAGAACGAGACCGGAGTTTTGGTGGCGCCGGGCGATGCGCAAGAATTGGCATTGGCGATAGCAGGGGTGTTGGGGGACGAATTGTGGGGGCGGCATTTGGGTGAGAGTGGGCGAGAGCGCGTAGCGCAAACATTTGACCTCGATCTCATGATTGCACAATTAGACGGTCTGTACGGGGAACTCATAGAAACAAAAAACGCAAAGCGATGATTTTGCTCACCGGAGCGACAGGATATACGGGCCGCTTCCTGCTGCGTCGGCTGGCAGCTAACGCAGTGCCGCTTAGGTGTATTGTGCGGCCGAGCAGTCGGCGCGACGAGTTGAGTGCTTTGGGAGTGGATTACCACGTTGGGGATCTCGAAGTGCCCGACAGTGTGCGCCCGGCCTTTGCCGGAATAAAAAAGGTATTGCATCTGGCCCATATTCGCTATGCTAAAACGGTTGTTGAGTGCATTGACGATAGCCTAGAACATTTGATCGTGGTTAGCTCGCTGCGGCGTTTTTCTTCTGTACCTTCACCTTCAGTGGAGGAAGTGATCAACGGCGAAGCAGATGCTGTCAGCGCCCCTATTCCCTGCACCTTACTGCGCCCGGCCATGATCTATGGCCCAGACGACCGCAGTATAAGTCGTCTAGCGGCTTATGTGCAGCGCCACGCCTGGATTCCAGTTGTTGGCAGCGGAGAATGTTTGCAGCAGCCGGTGTATGTGGAGGATATGGTAAACGCCCTTCTCTCCACCCTGCAGCGTCCCTGGGTTAGGGGGCGGAGTTATGCTATAGCTGGTGCTGAAGCGCTGAGCTACAATAGTTTGATCGATCAGGTTGGAGAGGCCGTCGGTGTGCGGCCTCGCAAGATGCACATTCCTATGCATGCGGCGTTGGCGGGCCTATGGGTTGCAAAAAATATCGGCATAAATCCGAACATAGACGCCGAACAAATCCGCCGTTTACAGGAAGATAAAGTGTACTCTATTGCGGCGGCACAGTCTGATCTGGATTATACGCCATTGACCTTTGCTCGCGGCTTAGCGCAAATATACAAGAACGGAATAGAACGTGAATAGTGTGTTTATAGAAATACCTCTAATAAACTTGGCGATGGCTTGCTTAATCAGTTGTGGGGTTACACGTGCTGTCATATGGGCTGTATGGCGTTGGAATATTTTGGATTTCCCCAACGAGCGCAGTGCCCACACTCGTCCCACTCCTACCTTGGGGGGGGTGGGGATCATAAGCGGTTTTTGGGTGGGGATAGGAGGGTTGTTCTTCGGCGCCCGGGGGCAGATACTGGTCGAACAAAATATATGGATCATGTTGGGCGGAACGATCGTCCTTTTGGTATTGATCGTTGACGATTCGGGACGTCCTTTAAAGGTTGGCGGAAAACTGATCTTGCAAGTGTTGGGCGTTGCTTTGTGGTTGTGTTGGGGGCCGCGTCTTGAATGGATCTACCTGCCGTTGTTTGGCAAAGTGGAATTGGGAATGTGGAGTTGGCCCGCCACGGCGTTGTGGTTCCTTTGGCTGGAGAATGTTTTTAATTTTATGGACGGTATCGACGGGATGACTGCGATTCAAACCATGGCCGTCTGTGTAGCGCTCGCCGCGTGTTTTTGGCAATTGGGTAGTTCGCTGTGGCACGTCGCCGCTATATTGGCGGCAGCAGCAGCGGGTTTTCTCTTTTTTAACTTTCCCCCGGCGCGCATTTTCATGGGTGATGTAGGTTCTGTATTTATCGGCTTTATCGTCGCCGCCCTGGGCGTGTTAGGCCAAATCGCCGGGTTGCCGCTGTGGATTTTTGTCGCCATTTTAGGCTATTATGCATTTGACTCCACTTATACTATTGTGCGGCGCGCCCTGCGGGGGGAGAACGTTTTACAGGCACACCGGCAACATCTATACCAACAATTAGACCAACGCAACTGGCCGCACAGGCGCATTAACTTTGGGGCTTTGCTTTTGACTCTGGCATTGGCCGGGGGTGGATACAGCTTCTTGTCTGGTTGGATGGGGTTCGGTATGGGGATGACGGGTTTGGGATGGGGTGTCTTGATTGGTCTGAGTCTATGGTTGTGGCGCGAGGAAAAGGGGAGCTGAGAAGACCTTGCGGATTCTGGGCATAGTGGCAGCCTGCATCGCAACATTTGTCTATCCCCACCGGGCCGCTATTGGCGGGGAGGCCCTGCAGCCCAACATCATTTTTATAACTGTCGATACGTTTCGTGCGGATCGTATTGGCTATGACGGTTATTCTAAGAACACCAGTCCCCATCTCGATGCCATCAGTCGAGAGGGGATATTTTTTAAAAGGGCTTTCACAACGTCGGGTTGGACTACTCCGGGACTGATCTCGCTGCTGACGTCACTTTACGCTCCTGCCCACGGGGTGGATATTCGCGGCAAGAGTCTGGATCCGGGTGTGGTAACGCTGCCCGAGGAGTTAGCGGCAACCGGCTATCACACGCCCGACATTTTCTTTTTGACCAGTATTCCCAACTTTGAAAATCTCGGTTTAACGCCTTATGCTAAACGCGCTCGCTATATTGATCAGGGCGACGACATACTTTTTAAATGGTTGGAGGAAGAAGCAGACGATAAACGTCCATTTTTTCTCTATTATCACTACCGCGACTTGCATCAGCCCTACAATCCCGGCGCACCGTACGAAGAGCGTTTTTTAACCGAAGCATTTTCCTCAACGTTTGACTTTGTCGGTAGGATAAAACGATTTCTGGTTGCCGAAAAAATGAGCTTGGTGCAAAGTCACATAATGTTGACGCGCGGTGTTATGGATTTTGGTCAGGACGACAGAGACTGGCTCGATGCGCTATACGATGCTCAGGTATTCCGCTTGGATGAACAATTTTTTGGACGTTTGCGCCGCATCTTACAACAAAAAGACCTGCAGCGCAATACGCTGTTGATCATCTCGGCCGATCACGGCGAAGAATTGCTCGATCACGGACTTATTGGTCATGTTTCAACTTTTAAAGAGGGGCGGCTATACGATGAGATAATTCGCATCCCCTTGATTTTTTGGATGCCAGAAAGATTGCCGCAAGGGGTGGTGGTAGACGAATTGGTACAGGCCACGGACGTCATGCCGACTATTCTAGATCTACTCGATATAACCGCGCCCGCCAGCGTCCAAGGGCAATCCATGTTGCCACTGATAGAGGTGCGGCCGGGCTGGCGTCCGAAGGCAATTTACTGCGAGACTTCGGGTGCGGGCTACACCGCCGATCGAGAGCAATATCTTCAGCGTTTTCGTGCGGTGCGGACCCAAGAATGGAAATTGATTTACTCCAGCCCAGATGAGGCATACGAACTCTTTGACCTAAGGCGAGACCCGGATGAAACAAAAGACGTGCTGGAAATTCATCCACAGGTGGCCGACAGTTTAAAAAATATGCTGGAGCAATGGTTGGCGGTCGTACAGAAATCCGTGCAGAAGATGAACGAGGCGGACGTCGACACCAGCCTTCTAATAGATGCGCTCGATGTCGAAGCGCCTCAGGTTATTTTCCCCCAAGATGGCGATACGCTCAATTATCAGGGCGCAGATCACACAATCCAACTGCACTGGACCGGTTCTGCCGACGCAAATTATACGATTGAATACGAGGTTGGCGCCGGGGCGTATTTTTTAAGTGGGACCTTGCCCGCGGCCGGTTCTAGCCCCAGTTATGGTCCCTACCAGGCCAATTTTTGGAATGGGTTGGTGCTTTACAATCCCTGGCGCTTTCGCGTCTACCGCACTGATCAACCGAATGCCAGAAGTGAGTGGGTCACTTTCCACCTGGCTTCAGATGGCAGCGATATCGGTTTTTCGTTGGTGGGTAGCCTGCTATGGGTCCAGCATGGCATTGGCGCTGTTTTGCAGGTGAGCGGTAATCTAGTTTGGGGTTTGGGGTATGGGCTGGTCGATTTGTACCTATGGGTAGCTGCAGTGCCGGCTGCGGATATAAGTGCCTATATGTTGCTTATAGTTATTGCGGGCACTGCGCTGTGGCCATTAGTTCGGCGTTGGGGGCCGGCGCGTTGCAAAGCGTGGGGAGTGGTTTTTTTATATATTGCTTTTGTTTATAGTACGATTCCTTTCATGCCGCAAGTGTGGAAGATCTTGCAAGAATATACTCAGGGGGCGATTAGCCACTTGGGTATAGTAGCAATAGGGATAGGGGTTTTGGGGCTCTTGGTGTGGCTGTGGCGCCGCGTGGGGGGCAAGACGCTAAAACCCTATATCAGCCTTCTGCTTGTTTGCCCTATATATGCCTATCTTCTGATGTACTATGCGGCTTTTCCGGCAGAGAGATTGCATTTGGTCGAGTACGGATTTATGGGGTTCGTATTTTTACGTGCTCTGCGCATCGACTTTGCCGCTCCCAATGCCTATATAATGAGTTTTGCGTTCACGGTCTTGGTTGGGATTGGCGACGAGTGTATTCAATGGGTATTGCCGCAGCGCTTTTTTGAACTTAAGGATCTGCAATTAAACGTAATTTCCGGTGCCTTGGGGCTATTGGTGACGGGGACTGTGTTGCGCGGTGGACAAGAGGGGAGAGGATAAGATGGGCCAAGACGGCACGAGAGGGGTAACACAAGGCGCTGGCCAAAGACTGCGAGCCATGCGCCAGCACATAAGCACGGGCGGGGGCAAGGCAGAAGCCATTGCTTACCTGCTCGAAGCGTTGGTTGAGGCCGGCGTTCCCCTCATGTTAATCTTGACCGCGTTGCTCTACTCCGCCCAACTGTCGGATTATAGAATTGGCAAGACGGCCGTTATACATATCGGCGTGCCGATTTTTCTGGGAGTTTGGTTAATTAGACAGGCCATCGAAAAGCAATTGCGCCTGGAGTGGTCGCCGCTCTACCCTCCCTTTCTTATCTATCTTGCTATTTCGATTCTCTCTCTGATTTTCTCGGACAACCCAGCCCAGGGTGGGGAGGTGTTACTATTTCAGGCGTGGTGTTTTCTATTTTATGTCCTGGTCAGCCATCATTTTCGCGATCCCACGGCGGCGGCCGGGGTCCTGTGGGCAGTGGTCCTAACGGGATTTATCGTAGCTTTATTAGGACTTTTGCAATACAACGGTGTGCATCTATTGTTCCATCCTTCTCCTGGCAGCAATTTGCCCATTTCCACATTGGGCAATCCAAATTTTGTCGCCCATTATTTGGAAATCATCATGCCTCTTACTCTGGTACTATTGGTTGTGCGTCGGCGCCGCTGGGAAAGGGCAGTGCTGATGTTGGCTTTTGGTGCCACGGCAAGTCATATGGTGCTCACCACCAGTCGGGCTGGTTGGTTGGCTATGGGAGTCGCCTTTTTATTTTTGTTCTACAAACGGCAATGGCAAATTAAGTGGACCTCAGGTCTAATCACCACAGCGGTTGTAGGGGCTTTGCTAAGCCCCACGGTGGGGCTAGTGCTTAATCACGTATATTGGGGGCCGGATCAGACGCTGTACAGTAGTTGGAGTCAGATAGGTGAACGTTCCTGGGAACGTCTGAAAAGCAGCTTTGACGGGGAAGATTTTTCTATTTCTCAGCGGCGAATTATCTGGAGCGATACCTGGGCTTTGATCGAGGGGCAGCCCTGGTTGGGTGTAGGGCCTGGCAATTACGAAATGGCACTGCCGGCCTACCGCACGATGGCACAGCATCGGAACTGGGAGCAGCTAATGGGGCAGCGCATTCACGTGCCATATCACGCCCACAATGAATACCTGGAATTTTGGTCAGAAAGCGGCGTTTTAGGCATGTTGACCATGCTGTGGTTATTGGGGGCTTTATTGTGGACCGGGCACGTCTACTTGCGCGAGCGGTTGCCGGGCATGGTGCGCACTATAACGTTGGGTTGTGTTGCGGGCATGATAGCCACTTTAGTACACAGCGTATTCAGTTTTAATTTACAAGACCCTACGCCGGCTTCCCATTTCTGGCTCTTAGGGGGATTGATGGTAGCGGTCAATCGGGGGGAAGTTGGGGAATCTCGACTGTTTGTGGATATTTCTCTGTCGACACGTCTGCGCCTGGCCTTGCCCGTTGTTCTAAGTGTTTTGTTTATCAGTCTCGGCGCGTACGTGGGATTGTCTATTTTATTTGGCGATGTACATTATGCGCGAGGACACATAAAGGCAGAGCGAGATGGCCACCCCAACCGGGCCATTCTCGCTTTTCGCGAGGCGGTTAAGTGGCGCTCATGGGACTATAAATATCATCATGCTCTCGGTCTGGCAAATTTGCGGGTTGGGCGTTTTGCCGAGGCGGAGGAGGCGCTCAGGCGGGCGGTTCAATTGCACCCCCACAACGCGCCGGCGCTGCGACTTTGGGCACAAGCTTTGTTAGGACGCGATCGGTTGGTGGATGCGGAGGCTGCAGCACAGCGCGCCATAGATCTCGAACCGCTAAAACCAGATAACTACGCTTGGGTGGCGCGCATATACGGCAAACAAGGAGATTATGAACGCGCTCTTGAGGCCTGGGAGCAAGCACTGGCATTTGACTCGGAAGAACGCGAATATTTAGGAGAAATTGGTCAGACGTATTTTAAAATGGGGCGTGTAGAAGAGGCGGTGGCTGTATTGGGGCGGGTGGTGCGCATGTGGCCAGACGATGACCTGGCACAGGGTAATCTGGGGGTTATCCACTTCCAAGCGGGCAAATTGGTGGCGGCCGAAATGGCCTTTGCCAGGGCTGCCGATCTGGCACCTCAAAAGATGCAATGGTGGAAATACCTAGCGGTTATCTACTTGCAGCAGAACAGATGGGATGAGGCGCTGCCGCCGGCCAAACGGGCTTTTGAACTGGAGCCACAGGACGCACAAATACAACAAATGGTTGAAAAGTTGCAACGGCGTATCCAGGAAGGTGGAGAATGAGCGAGAAAGACCAGGGGAACAACATTTATTTATCCATTGTCATACCCGTACTAGACGAAGAGGAAAGTTTGCCGCATTTGTGCGAGAAGATACACCAAGTCTTAGAGAGGCAAGATTTTGCCGCCGAGGTGTTATTCATCGACGACGGCAGCAGCGACCGTTCATTTGCCGTTATGGGCGAACTCAAGCAGCAATACAGCTATATCCGGGCGCTGCGTTTTAGGCGCAACCAGCGCAAGGCGGCGGCGCTAGCCGCCGGATTTCGCGAAACGCACGGCGAGATTGTTGTAACCATGGACGCCGATCTCCAGGATGATCCAGAAGAGATTCCCAACTTATTGGCAGCGCTGGACGGCGGCCTAGATCTGGTTTCGGGGTGGAAGAAGAAACGCCGTGATCCGTTGAGCAAGCGATTGCCCTCCAAAGTGTTCAATTGGGTAACCTCCAAGGTAGCCGGCATTCGCCTGCACGATTTTAACTGTGGTCTCAAGGCCTATCGTCGCGCCGTTACCGAAGATGCACTGCCCTACCTCTACGGCGAACTCTACCGCTACCTGCCCGCCATTGCCCATTGGGCTGGCTACCAGGTGGGGGAAATACCGGTGAACCACCACCCTCGGCAATTTGGCAAGTCGAAATTTGGCGCCAAACGTCTGCTCAATGGTTTTCTCGATTTATTAACGGTTACCTTTGTCGTGCGTTTTATGGCAACTCCCATGCACATATTTGGCAGCTTGGGGTTACTTTCGACCCTTGCTGGTGGCAGTATCTGTGCTTATATCGCTTTCTTGCGCTATACCCACGGCAACATCCAGTACCGCTATCCTTTGCTCATGTTGGGCGTTTTGCTGATCATCGTAGGCATTCAGTTCTTTTCTACGGGTTTACTGGGCGATATGATGGCCAGCATTCACCAGCGCAGCGGCAGGGCGCCGCAGATTAGCGAGCGCCTCGATGGTGAGGATGCCTGAGGTGTAAAATATATAAGCATCCTTAACTTCTATATTTTTTTAATATTTATAATGTGCTGATAATTTTGGCGCAGCGCGATATCTCGAATATTAACACTGGGCAATACTTTCCTCCCTATTTCTGCCGCTACCTCATTTGTTTCCTCTTTTACCCTATATAGTGGGTGATTTCATCTAAATATATTTTCTCTAAGTGTTTGTTTTAAAAAATCTTAGAGAAATATGGAATAGGAAATGGCATGGTTATTGCTCATTTGCCAGCCGTAGCTGGTATAAATGTGGAGCAAATGCCATTATGTTTTTCGACAAAGTCATTTTTAATAAAACCAAAGTGCCGGTGCTCAATGCCGTGCTGGACGTGACGCAATTGCGCCAGCGGGTTGTGGCCAACAATATTGCCAACGTTTCGACCAAGGGGTATCGCGCCAAACAGGTGCGCTTTCAGGAATATTTGGCCTCTTACGTACGCAAACCCCCGGTGGAAGGCCAGGTGAGCGATCCGCGCCACATGACCATTCCCAAGCCCATCAGCAATCCCGAAGTATTTGAAAGCAAGTCTAGTCTCAACGATTCGGGGCTCAACAATGTCGACATCGACCGCGAAATGACGACGCTGGCGGAAAACCATCTTTTTTACAATACCGGGGCGCGCTTAATCGCCGGCCAGTTTGACGGACTTAAGAAGAGCATTACCGGACGTCCGCGCTAATAAATAAGGAAATCGATTATGCAGATTTTTGATTCACTCGACATCAGTGCTTCTGGGTTGAGTGCACAGCGGCGCAAACTCAACGCCATCGCCTCCAATATCGCCAATGTCGATACCACGCGCACCGACGAGGGCGGGCCGTACAAACGGCGTCGCGTCGTCATGCTAGAAGCGCCCAAAATGAGCAAATTTTCGACCATGCTGGAACAGCAACAGAGCCGCTTACGCCAGACCGACGCCAAGCACATGCTGGAGGGCGAACCGCGGCCGGGCGAATTTTTTGTTGGTTCGGGGGTATTGACTCAAGAAATACGCGAAGAGCCGGTCAAGCCGCGCATGGTTTACGATCCCAACCATCCCGACGCGCGTGAAGACGGCATGGTGCTCTTTCCCGATATCAACGTGATCACCGAAATGACCGATATGATCGCCTCGTCGCGCGCTTATGAAGCCAATGTCACTGTGATAAGTGCGGCCAAGGATATGGCCAATCGGGCGCTGGATATCTAAAGGAGTGTAAGCGGGTATGAATATCAACAGAGTGAACTCAGGGCTAATCCAGCAGACGGGCGCGGCTAGCGCGCGCGTCAATTTGACTATTTCGGATCGAGGCGTAGCGGTTGATAATAATGCGACGTCTAGGCAGGTAGCGCGTCCAGCATTGCAAATTACCTCCAATGAGGCCTTGCAGAATGTTTTGAGCAATGAAGAAACGCAAGCGCTCATGGAGCAATTTGGTAATAGCAATAGCTCCACGCGTCTCAATTTTTACAATGGCCGCGGCGACCAAATTGCCGCAACGGCGGGCTCGGCTCGAGGCGGCTTGGTCGACCTGGTGGGGTAATAGCGATGAATGCGATGGATAAAATGCAGCGCAGCGCAGCGCGACCGAGGATGTTACTTTTAGTGGTCGCAGCAGTTTTGTACGGTTGGGGCACTACGGCAAACGCCCAAGAGCGCTCCGGTAATTTGCTTGCCGGCATTTTGTCCGACAGCTATCAGTCGGGTACCTTAAAGCGCATTATCGGCCGCAGCTCTGTACGAACGGAGAAGCCTGGGCCCGCACCGGCTAAAATCACTACGCCGGCCGCTGTGGTCAACGCTAATCAGAGAAAACGTCTGGCCCCCTACGACGATCTAATTGCGCGCTACAGCGCCGAGTACAATGTGGACGCCGATCTGATTCGCGCCGTGATCTTCGCCGAATCGGGCGGCGATCCCCATGCGGTTTCGCCCAAAGGGGCCGTGGGGCTCATGCAATTGATGCCGGCAACCGCTGCCGGATTGGGCGTGAAAGACAGTTTTGATCCCGAACAAAATATAGCCTCGGGTACGCGCTATCTCAGCGTCTTGATCGAGCGCTTCCAATCGGTGCCGGTGGCGCTGTGGGCCTACAACGCCGGCCCGCAGGCGGTCAAGGCCGGGCGCATGCCGCTGGCCACCCAGAACTACGTGCCGCACGTGCTCAGGCTCAAACACCAATTGGCGCAAAGCGGGGGGGAGTGAGCGGTGGCTATTTCGCAGATACAGAATTTCAGTGGGCTCGGCGAAATAAGTTCTAAGCGCGTGGAGATTAGACCGGAAACGTCGGTCAATCCGCTCGAAGAAACCCAACCCAAGAAATTTTCGGAACTGGTGCGGGAATTCGCCGGCGACGTCAACAATTTGCAGTTTCAGGCTGGCCACGCCATCGACATGCTGGTCACCGGCGAGGCCGTCGACGTCCACCAAGTGATGGTGGCTGTTGAACAGGCCGGCGTAGCCATGGATTTGATGTTGGAAATTCGCAATCGGACCCTGGAGGGATACCAGGAATTAATTCGTATGCAGGTCTAGGGATAGGCCGTATTGGCGAGAGTGTGTAAATGAATCTTCCCGATCAATTAGCAGATATAACCGACCGACTGCAGACTTGGTGGGATAGCGCTCCGCAGACACAGCGCTATGGAGCTATTGGCGGGGCCGCCGCCCTCATACTCGTTTTGATTTTTGCCCTCTCGTCGATGGGCGGCGAGGAGGAGGAGTGGGATTCGGCCATTCTCTATACCAATCTGGACTTTCAGGAGGCCGGCGAGATCACCAATCGGTTGGCCGATTTGGGCGTGCGCTATAGGTTGTCGTCGGACGGTTCGGCCATTTTGGTACCCAAGGATGAAGAGCGCGACCTGCGCTTGAAATTGGCCGGGGAAGGGTTCCCTAAGAGCGGGCGCATGGGCTACGAGATTTTTGAAGAAGCCCAACTCGCCATGACCGATTTTCTCCAGCGGGTGAATTTAAAACGCGCCCTGCAGGAGGAACTCGAAGAGACGATCTTGGGCATAGATAATGTCAAAAACGTGCGCGTCCATCTAGTGACGCCCGAGCCCAGCCTTTTTACTGAGGAACAGAATCCGGTAACTGCCTCGGTTGCGCTGACCATGGCGTCTGGGACAAAACTCAAACCCAAAAAGATAAAATCCATTGTCCACCTGGTGAGTGCCAGTGTAGAAGGTCTGGATATAGAGAACGTGGTTGTGGTCGATTCTGAGGGCAATATGCTTTCGGAGGAACACGACCCGCTGGTGACGGCGGCCAATAAGCAATTCCAGATGCAGCAGCAAGTCGAGCGCGTCTTGGAGAAGAAAGTTCAAACGTTGATGGACGAGGTCATCGGCCGTGACCGTTCGCGCGTACGGGTTAACGTTGAACTGGACTTCAGTCAGCGCGAGAGCACCGAAACGGTGGCAGACCCGGGTCAGACTCGGGTAGTGGTTAGCGAGGAGACCAACGAGAAAAACTCGGCCGAACAGGGGTCCGAAGAAAACGCGGTGCGCAATTACGAAGTCAACCGCACGTTTCGTCGCATACTCGGTTCGGTCGGCACGGTGAGCCGCATTTCCATGGCGCTGACCGTCGATCAGACTAAAGTGGTATACAATCCCGATACCGAAGCCTACGACGTAGAAGACCGCAGCCAGCAAGAGATCGACCAATTGCGAAATCTGGCCACTGCGGCCGTGGGCATCGACCAGACGCGGGGCGACGAGGTGTCGGTCTATTCCATGTCCTTTGACAAGAGCCAAGAAATCCAGGCCCGCAGAGATGCCGAGGACGCCGAGCGCCAGGAATTCTGGACCAATATCGCCATCAACGTGGCCAAGGTTTTGGGTATTATCGCCGCCTTGATCACGCTGCGCTTTATCATCCAGGCCATCGGCCGCGGAGTGGGCGTAGAGGAAGAAGAGGTTGAGGTGTTGGGCGAGATTTCCGACGATGTAGAAGAAGAGGCGTTCGAGCGGCCCGAAACTCCGCACGAAATTACCCTGAGACGAGTGCAGGATATGGTGCGGGAACGGCCCGAAGACGCAGCCAAATTGATTCGCACCATGCTCGTGGAAGACAACGACTGATCGTGCTGGATTTAGTATATTCCAACGCAATAGGTGCGTCATAAAAAGAAAGCATATCGAGGCAAGGAGGGCTGCGTTTGGCAAAAGTATACCGCACGGTGCGCATCGACGGCCCGGTGGTGACACTGGGGAAGGCCGAGCTTGAACTGCACCAGGAAGAAGGGCAGGAGGAAGAGGCCCCGCTCGTAGACATCTCTGCCCTGTTGGCGGCGCGCGTCGAAGAGGCGCAGAACCAGCTCAACGCAGAGTGGGAAACCCGCCTGCAGCAAGAGCGCGAAGACTTGCAGGTCCAGGCCGCCTCCCAGCTTGGAGAGAGCGAAGCGCGCTGGCGCACCGAAATGGAGCAAGTGCACCAGCAACGCTACGAAGAAGGGCACGCAGATGGCGTTGCCGCCAAGGAAGACGAGGCGCGCGAAGCGGTAGAACGACTGGAGGCGTTGCACCAGTCGCTACTCCAGGAACGCGGCCAGGTACTCATAGGAGCCGAGGTAGTGCTGGTAGACCTGGCGGTGGCGCTGGCGCAACGGGTGACCGGGATGCAGATTGAACTGGATCCCAAGGTGCTGGCGCGCGTTATGCGCAACGCCTTGGAGCACTTAAGCGAACACAGCAACTTGGTCGTTAAAGTGCATCCCGAAGATTTGCAGATTGCCAATAAGTTTGCCGCCGTATGGGTTGAGAAAGTATCCCAGGATGCGGTGTTAAAAGTGGAGGTTAGCGACCACGTAGATCGCGGCGGTTGCATGATAGAAGGGCGAGAGGAGAACGTCGACGCCCGCATTAACGAACAATTTGATGTGTTACACGAAGTGTTGCGGGCAGCCGTATACGCTAAAAAAGAGAACGATCATGGACAGTGAAACCCTAATTGAAGTAATCGAACGCACCGACCCGCTGACGCGCTACGGGCAGGTGGCGCAGATCGTCGGTTTGATGGTAGAAGCCATAGGACCGTCCGAAGTCGCATTGGGCGAGTTGTGTTCCCTGGAGGACGAGCGCCGCCGCGAAGTGCTGGCGGAGGTGGTGGGGTTTCGCGGCAATCGCGTGCTGCTGATGCCCCTGGGCCCCATAGAGGGCATTCGACCGGGCACAGCGGTTTTTCCCACCCGTGCCCCTTTGCGCATTCCAGTAGGTGACGGTTTACAGGGGCGCATTCTCGACGGCTTGGGACAGCCCATCGACGGCGAGGGGCCAGTCCGCGCCATGGATTTGCGCTCCGTCCACAGCCAGCCGCCCGATCCCTTGCACCGGCGTCGGGTCAAAGAAGTGCTGGGAACGGGGGTGCGCGCGGTGGATGCATTGATCAGTTGCGGCAAGGGCCAGCGCATGGGCATTTTTGCCGGCAGCGGCGTGGGCAAGAGCACACTTTTGGGCATGATCTCGCGTCATTCCGAGGCCGATATCAATGTGATCGCGATGGTGGGCGAGCGCGGCAAGGAGGTGCTCGATTTTATCGAAGACAGCTTGGGGCCAGAAGGCTTGCGGCGTTCGGTGGTGGTGGTGGCCACTTCGGACCAGCCGGCGCTCATTCGCCTCAAGGCGGCCTTTGTCGCCACTACTATAGCAGAATACTTCCGCGACCAGGGCAAGGACGTGATGCTGATGATGGATTCGCTCACGCGCGTAGCCATGGCGCAGCGCGAAATCGGCCTGGCCGCCGGCGAACCCCCCATGACCAAGGGGTACACCCCTTCTGTTTTTGCCCTATTGCCGCGCCTGCTGGAGCGGGCGGGCATGACGCTTAATGGAAGCATTACCGGACTCTACACCGTGCTGGTCGAGGGCGATGATATGGACGATCCCATCGCCGACACCACTCGCGCCATCCTCGATGGCCACATGGTGTTGTCGCGGCAATTGGCGACGCGTGGGCACTACCCGCCGGTAGACGTGATGGAAAGTGTCAGCCGTTCGATGAACGACATTATCGACGAGCGCCATCGCGACAGGGTCATAGAGGTCAAGGCGCTGCTGGCGGCGTATAACGAGGCCGAAGATCTCATCAATATTGGCGCCTATTCCAGGGGCAGCAACCCGCAGATTGATAGAGCTATCGAATTTATTGAGCCGATCAACACTTTTCTGCAACAGCGTTCGCACGAAGGCGAAAGTTTTGCCGCCCATATTGATCGCTTTGTGGAATTGATGCAAGCCCCTGAGGACGATATGGTTGAAGAAGTCGCGTGAGACGATTTAATTACCGCTTTCAGCGCATTATAGAATTAAAAGAACGGTTAGAAGAAGCGCGCAAAGCAGAATTGGGCGAAGCCGTAGCGATATTAAATCAGGAGCAGAGTCGCCTGAGACAATTGATGCATTCGCAGGAGACGTACCAAAGTCTGAAACAGCCAGCGGCGCCGTGCAATTTGGATTTATTGTCGCTCAACGCCAGTTACGTATTGCGTTTGCAGCGCGAGATACTGGAACAATTAGGACGAATTGAACAAGTGCAAAGAGTGGTCGACGAGAGGCGCAACAATTTGGTTGAGGCCACAAAGGAAAAAAAGGTGTATGAAGTATTGCGCGAGCGCGCCGAAAACGAGTACAAGCTCCAGCGCAAGCGCTACGAGCAGGGCCAGTTAGACGAAGTCGGCGGGCAGCTTTATTTGCGCGCCGCAGAACAAGAGATCCGGGCACATTTCCTGGAGGAGTAGACGCATGTTTGAAATAAGTGAGTTGCAAGGCGTGCTGTCGCCACCCCCCAAAGCGGGCGGGCGAGACGGCAGCCGGAACGCGGGCGGCATGGATTTCGCCCAGATGTTGCAACAGGTCCAGGAAGACCGCGACGGATTTAACCAGGCCGCTAAATCCCAGGTAAGATCCGATGAAGAAAAGCCCGAAGTTGACGATAAGGCAGCTGAACAGCCCCCGTCCCCGGACGAGGGCGAGAAGGTGGAGGCCAAAGAAGCAGATGAGGGGGAGCCCGTTCTGGATGAAGATCAGGCGGAAAACGTCGAAGTGCAGCCTCACTTGGCCGCGGCGTTGCAAGAAGAGGTCGTGCGGATTGTTGTTGATGGCGAGGATGTTGTAGAGGAAGAGGCGGCGGTGGACTTGCCTACGGCGCGTTGGCAGGTTGCCCAGGGCACAGCGCAAAACGCGGGCAAGGAAACAGGAACGGACTCCGATACTGCGAACCAGGAGGGGGCAGACGAATTACTCAATGCCTTTAGCGAGATCGGCGCAGTGGAAAATGAGGCATTGCCCGTCGTCGAAGATGGAACAAGCCCGCTAGAAATGCTGAGCTTCAACGAAATAATGGATCCCGATCTGGTCGTCGAGCAGAGCCCCGAGCAAATTCTCACGCGCATTCAGCAAGCTTCGGCCACCAATAATATGCCCATTTTAGACGAGGTAGCCGATGCCGTAATGCCCCAGATAGTGCGCGGCTTGGCGACGCTGGTGCGCGACGGTATGGCCGAAATGCGTCTGCAGTTACAGCCGGGTGATCTAGGGGAAATTGAAATGCGGGTGCGCACGATGGACGGGGTCGTGCGCGGCCATATGATGGTGCAACACCCCGAAATCAAACAATTGCTCGACAGCCAGATGGAACGGCTGCGCGATGCGCTGGAGCAACAGGGGCTGGCACTGGAGGGATTTGATGTAGATGTGGAACGCGACGAGCGTTTCGCCCAATTCCAGGAAGCCCAAAACCGCACCAACGGTCAAAACGGACCGGCCGACGAAACGGCGACAGAGCGGATAGCGCAGCCCAGCGGCCCCCAGCATCTGCCTGCCGGTGAGGGTGACATTCACTACTTGGTATAAATAAAATTGACGAGGCCACATTATGAACATCAGTAATTTAACCAATGACCCCGCAGTTGGGGATAATGCGTCGAAGCGCAACCCCAGTTCGGAGTTGGGCAAAGACGATTTCCTGCGCTTGCTGACGGTGCAATTGCGCCATCAGGATCCGCTCAATCCGCTCGACAATACCGAGTTTATCGCCCAGATGGCGCAGTTCAGTTCGCTCGAGCAATTGCAAAATATGAACCAATCGCTCGAGAAGAATCTCGATTCCGAAGGACGTTTGCACGCGGCCTTTCAAAACGACCTGGCGACTTCTCTGGTGGGCAAAACTGTGGAAGTGCCCACCAATCAAGTTGAGTTTGACGGGGATAACGAGACGACGCTGGCTTATCGCTTAGAGGGGAATGCCGGCAAGGCGACGCTGCAAATCATGGATGCCCTGGGTCGTTCCGTGCGCGAATTTGAACTCGACACTTCGGTACCCTACAGCAGCATAACCTGGGACGGCAGAAGTCAGGACGGCGCCAAGGTGCCGGCCGGCTCCTACCGCGTCGTGGTTAGCGGCGAAGTCGGCGGCCAGCCGGTGTCGGGAGAGGCGCTCAAGAGCGTGCAGGTCGAGGCGGTGCGCTATGTTGACGGAGAGGCCACTATTCGGGTGGACGGGCGCGAGATTTCACTGGGCGATTTGAGCGGCGTAGTGGCGGGCACATCGCAGTAATGTGGTAAGTAGATAAAAAACTCAAGAAGATCGGTTGCATTGCGGTCATGGAAGGTCGTGATGGGACGGGAACGCCACCTCTGGAAGGGGTTGTGAGCGCTTCCAAACCTTCCCATCTGGGATGGGACGAGGGAGTAAGAAAGATATGTTAGATTCAATTTATACGGGTATTTCTGGCGTTCGCAGTCATCAGACGCAGATGAATGTGATCAGCAATAATGTCGCCAATATTAACACCACAGCCTATAAGGGCGGCCGCGCCAATTTCTCCGACGTGATGAGCAAGACCATCAAGGAGGGCAATAGGGCGCGCGCCCAAATATCGGCGACCAATCCCATCCAATCGGGATTGGGAGTACAGGTGAGCAGCATCGACACAATCCAGAGTCAGGGGACCATCCAGGCCACTGGCGTAGAAACAGATTTGGCAGTGGAAGGGGACGGATTCTTTATCCTCAACGACGGTCTGGAGCAGCGTTTTACGAGGGATGGTACTTTTGCCTTTGACCCCACCGGCAAGCTCATTGACCCGGGGACGGGCCTGGTAGTGCAGGGTAACCTGGCCAATGCGGACGGCAGCTTCAGGTCTGAGTTGGAGGATTTAATTATCCCATTGGATCGCGAATCCGAGGCCAAATCCACCACCCAAATACAAATTTCTGGCAACCTCGACGCCAGCGGCAGCGGTAGGGGAGAACAGGTGTGGACGTCTAAAACGCGTTTTGGCATTCCGGCGCAATTGAGCAGTGCCCCCAACCCCGCATTTCCCCTAGATTTGTCCGACTTGACCAGCGCCGGGCTCAAAGTGACTATCCAGGATCGCACCGGCGTTTCCGAGAGCACGCTCAATATTCCCACCAAAGCCTACGGAGATCGTCTAGAATTCATCTCCGAGCTCAATTCTCTTATTGGCGCCAATGGCACGCTTAAAAATAAGGCGTTGTTTAAAACCAACGAATTGGGCGAATTGGTCTTGCGCACGTTGGAGGGCGGCGACGCCATCGCGCTTTCGGTTGACAACGCCGCCCCCGACTTCAATATCGTCGACCGTTTGGGCTTTGCCGCCAGTACGCAAGAAATTGGCCAGCGGTCGGCCGACAATACCCTTTTAAACGACCTGGCCAACGTTGGGCAGAATTTGACCGATGGCGACGTTTTGCGCTTTTCGGGCGTCAAACCCAACGGCGAGCGCTTTGACGGCAGCTTTACCTTTAACCGGGACCTCACCGACACGGTGGAGGACCTATTTAATGTAATTGAGAGCGTGTATGGCGGAGTAGATGCCGGCATCGATCTCGACACGGGCGAATTGATTCTCACCGACGTGGCCAGCGGCGACCGCGTGGTGGGGTTCGACGTCAATTTCTCGCTTTTGGATACCGGCAACGGCTCGGGTATTTTTGGCAACGAACCGCCTTTTGGTTTTAGCACCAATACCCAAATCTTTGACGAGAAGGGCGAGTCGCACTCACTGACCATTTCGTTCACTAAGAGTGTGGTGGAAAACGAGTGGAGTTGGTTTGCCACGGTCGACGGTATTACGCCCACCTCGGGTAATAGCGGCCGCGCCGTCTTTAACGACAACGGGACCTTGCGCACTTTCGAGTCGGCCGACAAATCGCCCCTCTCTTTTCAACCCGGCGGCGGCACGCCACTCCTATCTGTTGAGATAGGCGCTTCGGGCACCGAGCGCTTGGGCGGTTTGACCCAATTTGTTGCGCCTCCTTCGGTTTCGGTGCGCGACCAAGACGGCCGCACGGCCGGCACCCTGGTATCGGCCAGCGTTGAGGGCAGCGGCGCCATTGTCGGTCTCTTTAGCAACGGCACATCGGAAGAGTTGGGACGCGTGGCACTGGCCTCTTTTACCAATGCCGGCGGGCTCAAGCGCCAGGGGGATAACCTCTTTTCGCAGACCGAATCTTCGGGCGAAACCGTTATTGGCGTGGCCGGAGAGACCATCCAGGGCACTATTCGCTCCGGCGCCATCGAGTTGTCCAATATCGACCTGGCCCAGGAGTTTACCAGTATGATTGTCACCCAGCGCGGTTTTCAGGCCAGCGCTCGCAGTATCACAACGGCGGACGAATTGCTGACCGAATTGGTTAATTTAAAGCGCTAAGCTATATTAGTTAAATAAGGACATTCTCGCGCCCAATAGGACAAACGGGTACCATGATTAGACTGACGCGGCTGAACGACACGGAACTGGTGATCAATGCGGAGATGATCGAATTTGTCGAGGCCATTCCCGACACTATTGTCACTCTGGTTTCCGGCAAGAAAATCATGGTGACTGAATCCGTCGATCAGATCGTTGAGCGCGTGGTGGAATACAAGAAGAATTGCAACCAGCCCCTGTTCAGCGGGGTGCGTTGAGCTTAGAGAGATGCCATGGATATTGCTACAGTAGTGGGAATTATTGCGGCGCTCACCTGTTTGATGGTGGGTATTGGGAAAAATCTGTCCCTTATGATCGATTCGAGTTCCGCCATTATCGTAATTGGCGGCACGGTGGCCTCGGCCCTGATCGCCAATCCCTTGCAAGAAGTGATCGGCCTGATAGGCATCTATAAGAACGCCATCCTCAACAAACCGCCGGTGCCCACCGAACTGGTCGAAAAGATTGTGGGTTTTGCCGAGACCGCCCGCCGCGAAGGCATATTGGCACTCGAGTCGGCGGTAGACGAGTCGGACGACCCCTTCTTGGGCAACGGCGTGCGTCTGGCGGTGGACGGCACCGAGCCCGATCTAATCATGGATATTCTCGAAACAGAATTGCAATTTATCGAAGAGCGCCACAAATTGGGCCAGAGCATCATTGCCTCTATGGGCGACGCCGCCCCGGCTTTTGGCATGATTGGCACCCTAATAGGTCTGGTCATCATGCTTAAAAACATGGACGATCCGGCTGCCATTGGGCCCGGCATGGCCATTGCCCTGCTGACGACCATGTACGGGGCGATTATCGCCAATATATTGCTGATTCCCATTAGCAAGAAACTGGTGATTATCTCCGGCAAGGAGTTGCTGGCCAAACGCATGATTATTGAGGGCATCATGGCTATCCAGTCGGGCGACAATCCGCGCATCGTCGAACACAAACTGTCGGTATTTCTGGCTCCTAAATTGCGTTCGACCGGTGAGGAAGGCGCCGGCGGTGGCGGAGAGTAGGTTATGGCCAAGAAACAGAAATGCCCAGAGTGCGAGAAGGGGTTGCCGGGGTGGTTGGCGACTTTTGGGGATTTAATGTCCCTGCTGCTGACATTCTTTGTGCTCCTGCTCTCGTTTTCAACTATGAAGCAAGAGGATTTCGAGAACGCCATTGGGGCCATTCAAGGGTCGTTAGGGGTGTTGGACGGCGAACCTTTGCTAAACAACCCAATCAAGTTACACGTGCCCATCACCAAGGGCGAGGTCGTCCAGGCCAAGCCCGTCAAGGAAAGCGTAAAGAAGGAAATTGAGGAAGAAATCCAGGCCGAAGGGCAGGAAGAAAATGTCGAGGTAATCGAAGGCCCCGAAGGCATTATTGTGCGCATTAAGGACAATGTGGCTTTTGGCAGTGGCAAGGCGGATGTGAAGGAGGACTTTAAGGCCCTGCTAACGCGCATAGGCGCCGTGCTCAACCGCATGCCCAACCCAATAGAGATCGAGGGACACACCGACGCTGTGCCCATCACCAATGAGGAGTTTCCCAACAACCACTGGCTGTCCAATGCGCGCGCCATGCAGGTTTTGGACTTGCTGGTCGACGAGGTCGGAATAGACGGGGCGCGTCTGTCGGCCGTGGGATACGGCGAGCACCGGCCGCTCTATCCCCACGACGGCTCCGAAAGCGCAAAAAATCGCCGCGTCGAAATTAAGGTGCGCTACACCGAGAAGGACGGCGATCAAGCCAACCCCGAAGTCATCCGACAATTGCTGTTGGAGGATGCTTTTGAGGTGAGGGAGAACGAGTAGGAGAAAGGCAAGCGGTATGGCAGAAGAAGCCCAAGAAGGAGTTGCCGAAGGCGGCGGCGGAGACGGCGGCGGGGTATTAAAAAAATACGGTCCTTTGGCTTTTATAGTATTGATCGCCCAGGTGGTATTGGCCTGGGGGATTATCACATTTGGCGGTCTTTCTGGCCAGGTGGCCGAGGAAAACGATGAGGAACAACTGGACACGGATTATCAACTCAACGTCGCTCAGGAGGAAGAGGTCGACGTATTGCCGTTTTATATCAGTCCGCCGGAGTTGACAAAAATTGCGCTCAATCCGGCTGGCACCAATGCCGATCGGATTGCACAATTTAGCATTACTTTGGGGTTGACGGCTATTGACACCGATAAAGATAAGCCGGAAGAGCGCAATATAACCGCCCAATTGGCGGGAAAAACCGACATAACGGATAAAATAACGCCGTACATGCCCGGGATTAAGGCCATCGTACACCGGGTGATGAGCGCTAAGACGATGGATGAGTTGGAGACCGAGTTTAGACCGCTGGTATTGGAGGAAATCAAAGATCGGCTCAATCAAGAGATATTCCGGCGGATTTTTAAGATTGATGACAATAATAAGATCGAAGTGAAAGTGCAGAAGGTGGATTTTGTCGATCTGGTTATGATGTAAGCGAGGCCAGGAAAAGGCAGGGTAAACTATGGCTGATATACTTTCCCAAGAAGAAATTGATGCGCTATTATCGGCAACTGAAGGCGACGGCGGCGACGACGGCGGCGACGACGGCGGCGACGGCGGTGGTGGTGGTGACTTTGGCGACGACGGCGGCGGCGACGGCGGGGCGCAGCGCATTGTCACATCCTACGACTTTAAACACCCGGCGCGGGTTAACAAGGACCAGTTGCGCACTTTAGATAATTTGCACGACAATTTTGCCCGCTTGCTCAGTTCGACGTTTTCGTCCGCTATGCGCGCGGTGGTGGATGTCGATACGGCTTTTGTCGATCAGACGACCTATGCCGAGTTCATCATGTCGCTGTCCAACCCGTCATGCTCTTATCAATTTACTCTGGGACCGACCAACGGCCAGGCCATAATCGACTTTGCCATGCCAGTGGTTTTTGCTTTTGTCGATCGCATTTTTGGCGGCAAGGGTTCGTCGCAGGGCGTGGAGGCGCGTATTCTTACGCCAATCGAAATAGGCGTGATCAACCGCATTGTCAAACGCGTTGTTGCAGACCTGGAAGCGACCTGGGAGCCGATTCTGCGAGTTGAGATCGCCGACATCGAATTGGAAACCAATCCGGAATTTATGCAGATCACCGCCGCTAGCGAGATCGTCATTCTGCTGGCCTTTGAGGTCAATTCGACCAATGCCTCGGGTCTGGTGAGCTTGTGTTATCCGTTTTTCACGCTGGAATCGGTTTTGCCACGGCTGGGGCAGCAGAGTTACGTGCGCACCAACCGCATGAATAAAGAAGAATTAAACCGCATGAATCAGATGCGCCTGCAAAAGACCTACGTGCCGCTCATTGCCGAGTTGGCCCAGGGTGAGGCAACTTTTAAGCAGTTGCAGGAATTGCAGGTGGGCGACGTACTGCCGATGACCACGGAAGTTGACAAACCCACCGTACTCTACGTTAACGAAGAACCTAAATTTTTGGCGCGACCGGGTTTGGTCGGCCGCAAACACGCGGTGCAGATTGTTCAGGAAATAGATCTTGAAAACGAGGAAATTGTCAAAAACGATTTTCTCACCAAGCGACCCGCTCCCAATCAATAATCTCCCTCCGTTAAGGCGCGACCTAAATAATTTACGAGGAAACGATCATGGCCGAAGAAGATGATATCCTAGAAAAAGAAGCTGATACCTTAGCAGAGGCCGTTGGTGGCGATGACCTGGGTGATGATGGGGACGGGGAGTTAGATCCGCTCGCCGAAGAGATGCTGAAGATGATGGATAAAGATAGGGGAGATGGAGACGGTATGGGGGGTGAGGAGGATGTGGACCGGATGATGGAGATGGAGATGCTCAAGGCGATGGAGGAGGAGGGCGGGGATGGTTCAGGTGGGGGAGGGATGGGTGCACTCGATATGGGAGGGGCTGCGGCCGCTCCCGGTGGCGGTATGTCGCCCAGTGTAATGCGGCTTATGGAAGTGCCCTTAACGGTGACCATTGAGTTAGGGCGTACGCGCATGATTTTGCAGGATGTTATGGATTTGGGCGAACAATCGCTGGTGGAATTGGAAAAAGCTTTAGGTGAACCCGTAGATGTGATGGTCAACGGCAAACTATTTGCCCGCGGCGAAGTAGTGACGGTTTCGGAAAATTTTGGGGTGCGCATTACCGAGTTAGTAGCTCCGGTTGCGGCTCTTTAGGCGGTATATTTTGCAAGGCACATTTTTCCTATCATAGGCATATTTTTCTTTGTTTAATTTATTGCTTAATTAATCCGATCGACGGTGGTGTTTCCAAGTTTTTGATACAACTTATTCTCATTATTAATAATAAGTTGTAAAAATATATAACGTGTTAATTGACGTGTGATCTGCACCTGGGAGGGGTCCAAATGGGCCCCTCCTTTTTGTTTTTGGGCTGTGGCATATTTGTTGCTCAATATATCTCAAGCATTCACTCAGAGTTAACATAGAGCGGCAAATGAAAGCACTAGTTCAGAAAACCGGCTCGCGACCCAGATGGGTTGGCTGGCGCCTGGCCTGCTTCTTCTGCCGCATGAGGAAGAGCGCGCGCTGCCGATCCTTGTGCTGCTTCAGCGCCACCACGGCCTCGTGCCCCAGCGCGGCCGCCT
>CAXGRO010000008.1:0-32077 GCA_964012055.1 uncultured bacterium | reverse complement strand
GACCGGTTCGCTGCACACCGGGTGCACGGCAAACCAAAGCCCCCCTAGGAGAGCCATGCATATTGGATATCCCAATTCCTGTAGAATGAGCCATACCAGAATACAGCACAAAGCGTGTAGAGCCATGTTGACCCAGTGATAGGATATAACCTCGTACTGGCCCCACGCGTAATTGAGCGCGAAAGTCACTAATAGCAATGGCCGGTACATGGCTTTGTCCGAGTCGCGCGAAAACAAACTGGGTTTTAGGAAATAATCCCCCACATTCTCCAGGGTCCGAATATGGGGATTTTTCACAATGGAGTGCCTATCGTCGTATTGAAAAGTATTATTGAGTGAATTGGCATAAACGGCCATTACAGTACCCATCAGAAGCAGTACTGAGGCATATTTTCGCGTCAAAAATATCCCTACTATAGTTTTCATAGCTGTTCCGCCGCCAGATTAGCCAAAAGAAGATCTACCTGCTTATATCCAGGATGAAGAAATACGGCTTTCTCAAATGCGGTGCGGGCCTGTCGCCATAAAGCGCGCCTTTGCAGAGCGTCTTTTGAAGTCTCCCCCTGGCGCAAAAGCACAACGCCCCAATTATAAAAATGGTCGGGCAAACCCGGTTCCAACTTACTGGCCCACTCAAATGACTTGGCAGCGGCGGCCAGTTTGCCCTGGCGAAAATATACCTCACCCAACCCGGCGTGGGCCCCCGCATCAGCTCCCAATTCCAGCACGCGCTGGTAAGCTACAGCCGCGGAACTGTAATCGCCCACTTCTAGCATCAGCGATGCCAAATTGAAATGGGCTTGTGCAAAGTGAGGTTGCACCGCAATGGCACTTTGATAAGCCCAGGCCGCACCTTGGGCATCCCCCAGCATGCGCCGGGCGTTGCCCATCCCATTTAGCGCTTCTACATAGGTCGAATCTATCGCCACCACTTTTTCGTAGTGGCGCTCGGCTTCCTCATAATAGGTTCGAACTTGGCTCTTATCAGCCCCTCTTGCTGCTGCTTCGTAATAAATATTGGCCAGGTTTGTGCGGGCTGCGCGATGCTCCGGGTTCAGTGTAAGAGCTGCAATAAAAGCATCGCTAGCGCGTTGCGGATCACCCGCAGTTATCCACGCATTGCCCAGGTGTACATGCACTCGCGGCATGGCAGGGCTCTTTGCCAGGGCGTCTTTCCACAAGCTCAAATCGTCACTCCAAACTTTATTTCGCGCCAAAACCAATGACCCGTACAAGAACAAGATGACAATACCCACTACTTTTCCCAACTGGCGTCCACCAAGGCGCAACCCCGCCAACTGCGGGCTGCATATTACAGCGGACAAAGCCATGCAAAACGCCACGCTGGGCAAGTAGAGCCGGCGTTCGTTGACCAGCACATTTAGTGGAATGACTAAAACGGGCAATAGAGTAACTACAATCCAAAAGCATAGAAAGAGAGCTCGATCTCTTTTTTTCTTATACAGAAAGACCAATGGCAATAGCAGAGAAAGCAAAAGCGCCAAGGCGACCATGACAGGCATAGAGAGCAGGAGTTTCTGTTCAAAAAATT
This sequence comes from uncultured bacterium, assembly GCA_964012055.1. GTDB lineage: Bacteria > Latescibacterota > UBA2968 > UBA8231 > UBA8231 > CAXGRO01. Next base: position 30,525 of record CAXGRO010000008.1, on the reverse strand, counting down.
GATGTTCTACATTCAAGTTGGCGGGCACAATTAACAACGCGCTGTAATAAACCAGGGCATTAGTCTGGCTGAGGAATTGCACCCAGACATCTCGCACCGGCTCGCCTAGGGAGCGCGTCAAAAAATCATTGCTTGTTATCAACAATATATATAGAGCAGCGACAACCCAATAAGGCCCGTGCCGCCTCGCCAGATTTGCTTTGTACTCTCCCCACTTTCTACCGGTAAGCAAGAGATAATCCGCAAGCAGTAAAAGCGCCAGTAAAGTGATTGCCGTCGACTTACTCAAAAGCCCCAGGCCAAAACTCCCCCACGAGCACGCTAACACTATAACCGATGGCCGCCTTACACCGTAGAAAAACAGGCACAAACTAAGCATAAAAAACAGTGCCGCTAGACTGTCGCTGCGGCTGCTAATATAGTTGACGGGTTCCGTGCAAATGGGGTGCAACGCAAAAAGCCAACTCGCCCACAGCGCTTGTCTGCGCGGCGCTCCCAACAATTGCACCAGCCACCACACCAAACATGCATTGGCGGCATGCAAGGCTACATTTAATATGTGATAGCCTAAAACTCCATATTGCCCAATGGCGTAATTTAAGGCATAGGAGAACAATAGCACCGGCCGATACATGGCCTTTGCCGCATCGCCCGAAAACAGGCCGGGGTCTAAAAAAAAGGCGGGTATATTACCCACCTTTCGAATGTGGGGGTTATCTACGATAGAGTGGAAATCGTCGTAGTGAAAAGTGCCCTGGAGGGAATTGCCGTAAATTAGAAATGTCCCCCCCAATAAGAGCAATAACCTCGTGTAGCGCACAGAACTCATCTGCCGACCTTTACATCGCACAAGGCAATAATGTGCCCTCTACATTCCTGGCCTCCAGATTCACCGAAATCTAATAAGTATCTTATCACGGGTGCCGCTCCAATTCGCGCAATCTGGCCTCAGCTTTGATACGTCTCGAATCATTTTGGGACCAATGATTGAGAAAAGCCCTGTAAGCCTTTAGAGCAGCGCCCCGCTCTCCTAGCTCGTCTTTCGATTGTGCCAGACCGTACCACGCCCGGCTGTATAGAGGATCTAGAGCAAGGGCAGACTCAAACAATGCCGCCGCCTCATCCGCTACTCTTCTGGCCGCCAGCAATTCGGCCAATTCTACCCGCGATCTGGCGTGGGTCGGATCGAGCCGCACCGCTTTTTGTTGCATTGTTTCTGCCCGCTCTAAGTTTCCCGCCTCGCGTTCTACCATGCCAAGATAAAAGTAGAACACACTCTTATTGGGATAGAGCGCTATCCCCTCCTCTAGTATATTCCTGGCACTTTCCAAATCGCCCATGTCTAAATAGGTATCCCCTAGATTGCTGAGAATGGGAGATTTATCTTCTACCTGGAGCTCTAAAGCTTTGCCGTACATACTAACCGCCCGCTCCCACTGGCGCCACTCGCTATATATATTCCCCAAATTGTTATAAGGTTGTGGCAGATCCGGCGATAGACCTACGCTGTGCAGGAATACCCCTTCGGCTCTTTTTAAATCACCCGCTTTATACAGAGTTTCGCCAAAGTTGTTCCACGTTCCACCGCTGCGGTCGTCAATTTCTAAGGCGCGTTCATACATGTGTATAGACTTATCCATTTCGCCAATATTAGCATATGCGTCGCCCAAGTTTTGATAGATTTCCTCGTACTCCGGATAAAGGGTTAATGCTTTATGGTACCACTCGATGGCTTCGCCGTAGCGCTGCTGTAAATGATAAATAGTGGCAATATTGTTGAAGGCATCCCCGTGGCGTCGATCAATTTGCAGGGCGCGTTGGTAGGCCCCCAACGCTTCGTCCGGTCGGCCCGCATCCTGCAGCGCTTTCCCCAAATTGGTTTGCACTCGGTACATCTGTGGCGCTTTTGCTGCGGCATCCTCCCACAAGCTAAGTTCGCTTTGCCATACCGGATTGCGCAACCAGGTCAACAAGCCGAACAAGGGAACAAGCAAATAAAACACCGCCACCCGGCGCGAGCTGAACAAATGGCCGCACAACCAAGCAAAAGCCGCCAAAACCAGGTAAAGCCGGCGCTCGTTGACCAGCAAATTGAGCGGCATGACCAAGGTGGGGGCCAAAACGATTAAACTCCAACTTGCCAGAAAAACCAACAAGTGGCTCCGCAGCCCCCAGAAAACGCAGGCGACCAGCGAGCCAATGAGCAATAAGCTCAAAACGACAACCCACTCTACCGGACCGTTCGATTCAAAAAATTGGTGCTCGGCGGCCTGCCCCCAGGGCACGAAGATGAGTTTGAGATAATAAACCAGCGCTTTGCACTGGGTCCAGGCCTGGTCCCACCACGGGCGCACCAGCGCCTGTGGTGCCAGAGAATCGACCAGAAAACGATTCCCCCATGCCACCGCAAACCACGTTGCCGCCAAAATCGCGTAGGGAGCATAATAGCGCTTTCCTCCCAACTGCCGGCGCAAAAGCACATCGTAGGCCACCAGCACCGCAGGCAAGCTTATCGCAATCTCTTTACTCAACAATCCCAAGGCAAAACAAACATAAGATGCCCACAGTTTGCCGCCGCCTTCCCTCTGCGCTAAATAAAAGTAAAATGCAGCTAAATAAAAACACGCGGCCAGCGATTCAGATCGACTGCTTATATAATTTACGGGCTCACTGGCAAGCGGGTGGACGGCAAATATCAGGCCGGCTAATAACGCGGCGTCTTCGTCCTTCAAGAGAATGCTGCCCACGCGCCATACGAACAGCGCACAAATTATATGTAGTAGCAGATTGACCCAGTGGTATCCCTCTACGTCATATTGCCCCCAAGCATAATTTATGGCATAGGTTACCAGTAATACTGGCCGGTACATGCGCTTATCGGCGTCTGCCGAAAACGCATTGGGGTCGCTAAAAAAAGTGGGAATATTGTCCAGCGAACGAATGGCATAATTCTGCTTTAGCGAGTGAAAATCATCGTAGTGGAAAGACCCGTTGAGCGAATTGCCGTAACACAGGCAACATATTGCCACCAGCCCTGCAGCCTGGAGCCATGGCCTACTCACTGCCGTCCTCCTGCAGGGCCTTTAATCGCGGCCCGACCTTCTCCGCATAGGCGCCATCCAGCGCCGCGGCGCGCTCGTAAGCGCGTCGGGCCCCTACCATATCGCCCTGTGCTTCACAAGTATACCCTAAATTGAACCAAGCTCCGGCATAGTGTTGATCGCGTTCTACCGCACGGCCAAAAGCGCGTTTGGCGTGTTCAAACTCCCGCACCATTAAATAGGCCGACCCTATGTTGACGTACGTGCGGGCATCTGAGTCGTCGATTTCCAAAGCGCGTAGATGCCGTTTTAAAGCATCCCCAGGCCGCGCCAATTGCTGGTACACGAGACCTAAATTATTGTGTAGCGCGGTATCGTCCGGTGCCAATTCTACCGCCCTCAGATAAGCAGCGGCCGCCCCTTCCCACTGCTCCTGTAGTCGGCGCGTCCGGGCCAGCCCACTCCACAAATCGGCGGCTTCGGGCGCCCTTGCCAAACCCCGCCGGTAGGATTTAACTGCCGCCTCCCAATCGCCCGCCTCTTCATTCAACTCTCCCAGCCTAGACCATCCAGATATAAATCCGGGATCTCTTTCCATTCCCATCTCATAAGTGCGTATCGAGGCTGGGATATCCCTCTTTTCTTTATAAAGCGCTTCGGCCAGGTAAAAATGAGGACGCGCCATCAGCGGCGCTTTGTCTACCGCATCGCGCCATAGGGAATATTCGCTTTGCCACACTTCATTGCGCGCAATAGTAGCCCCGCTGTAAAAGACCAATAGCACACTACCCAACACATGGGTTATTTTGCTCCAAACCACCCCATTTTTGCCAATTTCTACAGCGGCGTAGGCCAGCGCCAGTGCAAATGCCGAACTGGGAACATAGACCCGGTGTTCGTTGACCAAAACATTGAGTGGAATGAGCGACGAAGGGGCTAAAGCTATAATAAAAAAGGCCAGCAGAAACGGCAGAAGGGGGTATTTTTTCCGATGATATAAGACCAGCCATGCCAGCGAGCTGAGGAATGCGAATGCCATGCTAGCATATGGATCGAATAAAGTGTCCGATACCAAAAATTGATGGTCTACGTTTAAACCGCTGGGCCACAACAGCAACTTCAGGTAAAACACCACCGCCTTTACCTGAGACCATATCTGCTCACTATAGGAGCGAACGGGAGCGCCGATAGTTGCGCGCAGTAAAAAGGTTTTGACGGTTGCCAAATATAATAAGGCGATAACTCCCATGCCGGCGTAGAGGCCGTACCCACGCTGGCGATTCCGCCCCCCCAAAAAAAGATCCCAGCTCAAACACAAGGCCGGCAATACTATTACAATCGACTTGCTGAACAGGCCTGCAGCAAAGGCGGCCATAAGCCACACGCTTCTCCCCTCGCCCAAACGGTAGCGCAGAAATGACCACAACCCTAGTAAAACACACATACCTCCCAACACTTCGGAACGGCTGCTAATATAGTTGAGTGATTCGCTGTTAATTGGATGTAGTGCAAAAATCAGCGCGGCAAAAACGGCGGCGAGGCGATTGCGCAATAAGATCTCGCCGATGCGGTAGAGCGCATAGACGGCGATGAGGTGCAATGCCAAGCTCAGGGCGTGGTAACTCCACACCTGGTAGTCGCTGACAGCATAATTGGCGGCAAAACTACACAGCAGGAGTGGACGATACATGGCGTTCTCCGGATCCTTGGAGAACAAAGTTGCATCAGTAAAAAAAAGGGGGATATAGGCCAAACTGCGAATATGTGGGTTTTCTACGATAGAGTGACTGTCGTCGTAGTGAAACGGGTTGTCGAAAGAATTGGCGTACACCAGCAGGGGCAGAACCAATAATAACCATCTGATCCAACCGTTATCGCCCATCATTGTGTTGCCTGTTTGCGCTTTCAAGGCATAACCTTTTGCAATTGACCCAGACGCTGTTGTACGTCTTTGCGCAACGCTTCGTTTTTCGCCCACCTGAGGACTGCCCCAAAGGCCTTCGTCGCGCCTGTCCTATGTCCCATTTTATCATAGATAAGGCCCAATTTATAATGGGCTTTGACGTGTCTGTCGTTTAATTGCACGGCGTGCTCGAATGACCGTGCGGCCTCTTGCCACTTTCCCTGTCCTTCCAGCGCACCGCCTAGGTTGTAGAAAATCTTCGGGCTTTTCCCATTGAGATTTTGGGCCTGCCGCAAGGCGTTTTCGGCTTCGGCAAAGCGCGATAAATTGAGATAGGCAATACCTATATTGTTGTATAGCTCTTCGCGCGCACCACTCACAGTCAGGGCCTTGTTGTAATAATCCAACGCCTCTTGAAAACGCCTGAGATAATTGCCGTATAAAGTGCCCAAGTTCATTAGCGCTTCGGGGTAGCTGGGCAAAATTGCGAGCGCTTTTAAATAGGCTCGTTCGGCCTCGTCATATCTGCCAGTCTCCGTATAGAGATTGCCCAAGTTATTGTAGGCCGGCGCACTGGTAGAATCCAACTCCAGCGCTGTTAAATAGCTGGCTTCTGCCCGTTGGTCCAATCCAGCCTGCCGCGCTAAAATGCCCAGCCGCAAATGCGGTCGCGCCATCAGCGGCGCTTTACGCTTGGCATCCTGCCACAAACTTTCTTCCGTCGCCCAGGATTGGTTGCGCTGTACGGTGAGCAGCAAAAAGAAAAAAAAGGCCAACCCCGCCCCTATTCTCACCGTAGGTGTCCACTCTACCTTGCGGCACGCCCACAGCATAAAGCCAATAAAACCCGCCAGCACTAGATAGAGACGACGTTCGTTTACCAAAACGTTCAATGGCACAATAAAAGTGGGGACCAAGATTATTATCGCCCACGCCAGCCAGAATACTCCTTTGCGCCCATTGCCCCCAAACATTTTCCATCCCACCCATGCCACCGATAGCAACACGGCAAACGCCATCACCACCGGCGCTTCCCCCCACGAAGCAGAGGCAGAGAATTGGTGTTCCACACTTAGAGGCTGAGGAAATATCAGCAATTTTGCGTAATACACTAGTGCTTTGACCTGGGTGCTCAACTGCGCAACCCACGGGCGCAAGGGCGCATCCAAAACGGCTTCTTTGACCAATGCACTGGTTCCCCATAAATACGCCAACGCCAGCAGCCAATAAGGGACGTGGCGGCGCCAAAATTGGCGCAATTCTAACCTGCGCCAACCGACATCATAGGCCAGTAATAACCCCAAGAGACTTACCGCAATTTCTTTGCTGAAAAGAGCCGCAATAAAACAGAGCAACGAAAGTGGCGCATACCGGTGCCGAGCCCGCACGTAAAAGTAGAAACTGGACAGTATAAACATACTGCCCATCGACTCAGATCGACTGCTGATATAATTGACCGGTTCGCTGGTCAACGGGTGGATGGCAAAGAGCAGGGCACCGGCCAGCGCCGCATTCTCGGACAACCCTAAAGCGATCAACACGGCAAAAAAGAAGCCGGCCGCCAACAAATGCAAAGCCGCGTTAAACAGGTGGTAAGTTTCTACGCTGTATCCCCCCATGGCGTAATTGACGGCATAGCTAACCAAAACTAAGGGGCGATACATTTCACTGCCCGGATTGCGCGAAAACATCTGCGAATCCACAAAATACTGCGGGATATTGGCCAACCGCCGCACGTGCGGGTTTTTGACCAGAGAGTGTTCGTCATCAAAGTGGAAACTATTGTGCAACGAATTGCCGTAAGCAAAAACGACACAAGCGGTTAACAAATACGCCGCGCGCAGCCATATTCTTGGTGAAATAGACGTTATTTCCCTTGCATTATTTGACATTAAATGGCGCTTGCCTCTGTCATTCTCCGTCGAAGAATATCCGAAACCACAACTCGAGCGAAAGCAGCCCCCACAAAGTTCTACCAAAAGGCCGCTCGGCGCAGATGCTGTCTTCTACTGCGTCCATATTGTATATGCCCCGTTCTCGCGTCGTAGAGCCGAGTAGGATATCTTCGACGAAAGGCTTCAAATCTCCCTTAAACCATTCGTAAATCGGCACCGGAAACCCCATTTTATCCCGCCTTTCCATTACGGCCTGGGGGACCAGGTCGCCTATGGCCTGGCGGAAAAGGTGTTTGGGTTTACCGTCGGCAAAACGGAAACTAGAAGCTAGGGAGAAGGCGTACTCTACGATGCGGTAATCCAGCAAGGGCAAGCGCGATTCGAGGGAAACGGCCATGCTCGTTCTATCCTCCAATTGCAAGAGGGATTGCAAATGGTTCTTGATATCCATGTACGCCATGCGGTCAATCAAGGCATTGGTATCTGGGTACATAAATTCGCTTCGAAAGGCTTCCCTGGTCGAATACCCCCCTTCCTGCTGCGACAAATCCAAAACCCGATCCATATCTTGCGAGCGCAGCAACAAACGGTAGTAGCGATCAGCCGGTTCACCGAAAAAGTCGCGTGCGAACAGCTTCTCCATAGTGGGCTCGTAACCTCCCAAATACGGCAGATTGGGCAAAAGGTTTTGCAACTCGATCCCCTCTTCCATATCCGCCTTGCCGTATATGGACTTTTTTAAACAAGCTTCAAAGTAACCGATAAGATAGCGGGTGTAACCGCAAAAAATTTCGTCGCCGCCCTGCCCCCCCAAAACAACTTTGACGTTCTCCGCAGCCAATTTAGAGACGAAGTATTGCGGAAACACCGCGGCGCCGGCTATGGGTTCGTCGAGCATGTACACCAAATGCGCAAACGTGTCTGCCAGGTCCTGCGCCGCCGGAAAAATTTCGTGGTATTGCGCACCTATTTCCTGGGCTACCAGACGGGCATAACGCGACTCGTCGTATTTTTGGTGTTCCTTAAAGCCGCCGGTAAACACGTGCACGGGGCCGTCGAGTAGCTTGGCGGCAATACCGGCGATGGCGCTCGAATCTAAACCGCCGCTGAGATGACTGCCCAACGGCACATCGCTGCGCAGGCGCAGGCGCACGGCGTCCTCCAACAGTGAGCGCAATTGCGCCGCCGCATCACTAAATGAAACACTCTGCGTGGTAAAATCCATATCCCAGTAGCACGCCAGGTGCAATTTGCCGTTTTCCCAGGTAAGGCTGTAACCGGGCTCCAAGCGTTTGACATCGGCAAATAGCGTTTTATCGCCCAGGCAGTACTGCAAGTCTAGATAATCCTGCAATGCGCAATGATCGACCTCGGCATTTAGTTGCGGGTGTTCTAGCAGGCTCTTAATTTCCGATGCAAACAGAAAGACGTCGCCGTCCCAATAATAATAAAAGGGCTTGATGCCAAACCGGTCGCGCGCCGCAAAAAGTCTTCTGCTTTCCCTGTCCCACACGGCAAAGGCAAACATGCCGTTTAAGTGCGACAGGCACTCCTCTCCATAAGTCGCATATGCTTGCAGTAACACTTCGGTGTCGCTCTGTGTAGAAAACTGCCGATGGCGTTTTTCCAATTCTTGGCGCAATTCAATATAATTGTAAATTTCGCCGTTATAAGTAATCCACAGCCGCTCCCCTTCTGCCGACATAGGTTGATGTCCCCCGGCAATGTCGATGACGCTCAGGCGGCGATGGCCCAAACCAATACTACCCTCTGCCCAGACTCCACTGTCGTCTGGCCCGCGGTGCACCAATTTTTCTGTCATCCGCTCGAGTACCGGCAATTCCACCGGCCTATCTGAATCGGCGTATAAAACACCTGTAATACCGCACATAAATGACCTCTAATGTTTCTGTAACCGCAGAATACCAGCGGAGGCTCTGCGGGCGAATTCTCTATATTGTGGGTTTTTCTCGTATTCTGGGTGAATCAGCAATAAATCTTTAGCTCTCAAATACGCCTGTTCGGCTTCTCGTGCGCGGCTCTGGCGCTCCAGCGCCGCTGCCAAATTAAACCAAGCCTGCGGCATATCTTCGTCTTGCTTTAACGCCGTGCGGTACTCGCTCATTGCCCGTTCTTCCCATCCCAACGCCTCGTAGGCCTGTCCTCGATTGTTGTAGGCTATGGCAAGGTGTGGATCGCGGCTCAAGGCTTTGTTGTAATACTCGACAGCCATGCTGGCGCGGCCACTTTTTAGATAGACATTGCCCAGGTTGTAATAGGCCCCTTCCATATTGGGGTTGAAATTGAGCGCTTTCCTATAGGCCTCTTCCGCTCGTTCCATTTCGGCCTTGTCTTGCAAAATATTGCCCAACTCTACCCAGGCATCGGCAAAATCGGGCTTGATCGCCAAAGCCAGATGCAAATGTTTAAGCGCCTCGTCTTCACGCCCTTCCTTGGTGTAGGCCAAAGCCAGATTGGTCTGGGCGCGAAACATATGTGGCCCCTTGCGCACGGCGTCCTCCCACAACTGGATTGGGCTGGCCCACACGCGGTTGCGCTCAATTGTAAAATCGGCGTAAATTCCGCAGACCAAAACAGCTATTACCAGACCAAAACGACGATGTCGACGAACTAGCTTGTACCAGGCCCATCCGCCAATGAGGGCCAACCCCGCACTGGCCAGATACATGCGCCGCTCGCTGGCGAGCATATTGAGCGGCACCACGGATGCCGGTAACAAAGTGACGACAAACCAGGCATAGCCCAGTTTAACCCAATGCCAGCGGCCACGCGCGACAATAAATACCGTGGATGCCAACAACAAACCCGCCAGCCAGGGCACCGGATCGCTCAGGTCTGAAGAAACTAAAAATTGGTGCTCCGCGCTCAGATGGCTAGGAAAACAAAACAGCCATAAATAGTATACAAACGCCTTTATTTGGGTCCACAGATGAACATCTATATCCCGCGGAGCTTTAGCCAACGAACTGGACAGGAAACGATTAGCCGTAATGATGCCCAAATAAGCAATAGTGATTCCGGCCAAAAGGACGATGCCACGCCACTTTTGGCGAACCCGGTCCACCCCTCCTAACCATAGGCCATACCCAACGACAACGACGGGAAATACAACAGCCACCGACTTTGATAAGAGCCCACCTGTATAAGCCAGGGCAACCGCGCTGTAGCCTCGCCATTCACCTTTTTCTCTCCCACTCATTTTTTTTATCAGAACAGAAAGTGCCAGTAAAATAAAAAAACTCACTAATATATCCGAGCGGCTACTGATGTAATTAATGAGCTCTCCATGAGTGGGATGTAAAAGAAATATGCCTCCTGCAGCTAGGGCTAAACTTTCTCGTCCACCCAATCGGGCGACACAGCTGATCAATAACAACGAACACAACACATGCAGGAGTAGATTGACCATTCTATACCCTTCCACATGCTTACCGTGCACGGCATAGTTCGCGGCATAGGTCGTCAAAAGCAAAGGACGAAACATGGTACCTCGTCGGTCTACAGAAAAAGTGTGCAAATTTGTAAAAAAACCGGGAAGATTGTTTAGCGAGCGAATATTGGGATTCTCGGCAATCGAATGGAGGTCGTCAAATTGAAAAGGATTGTTCCGGGCGTTGGCAAAAACCACAATTCCAATCAATGCGAATACCCCAAATACGCCAGCCGTGCGCTTCAATATTATCCCTACTCTGTCGTCTTGGTTAATTTAGACCGCAACATGCGCAGCGCCTCGTCTGCATTTCTTCTCATGTCGCTATCTGCTGTGGAAATGGCGTAAAGTGTTTCGTAAACTTCCAGTGCAGCTTGCCAGTTCTCCATCCGTTCATAAGCCAGAGCGAGCGCCCTATAGGTTTCGCGAGATTGTTGTATTTCGAGGGATTTGGCAAAGTGTTGAATGGCCGCTTCCACCTTGTTGAGGACCATTAGATTCAGGCCTAATTTGCGCAATCTCTTTGCCTGGGGATCCTCTTTATCCTTCTCCACGGCAAATAAGGCCTCAAGTGAACTCTTTGCCTTGGCATAGGTTGAATCTATGGCCAAGGCTTTTTTATAGGCGCCAATGGCTTCGCTGTTGCGCCCCATGACCAGGTAGGTCGCACCAAGATTGTTGTAGGCCACGACCTTTGCCCCACTGCTAATGACGCCAGGATAAACCTTCAATGCTTTATAGTATTCCCGCAGTGCCGCTTCATTGTCGCCGACCACTTTGTGATGGTCTCCGGCAAAAATATGTGGCAGCGGCATCATGGGCGCCTTTTCTAAGGCGTCGGCCCAAAGGCGCTGTGGCGTTTGCCATGTCTGCAGGCGCTGGAAAGTTAAAACCCCGTAGCAACTGAGCCAAACTACACATATGGCCATCCCCCAATTTCCGTAACGATTCCACAACCAATCCATCGCCTGGCCCAGACATATGGCAAACGCCATCATCGGCAAATAGAGGCGGTGTTCATTAACCAACACATTCAAAGGTATAACCAGCGTCGGCAACAAAATAAAGAGTGACCAGCAACTCCAGAACAGGACCTCCCTTTTACGAGATCCCAGGAGCAAAAAGGCCCCCATTGAAATAATAAATAGAAATGCGGCCACAACGGCCCACTCGGTTAAACCGGCTCCCAGTTTGAATTGATGTTCGACATTCAGCCCCTGAGGCAAAAAAAGCAATTGGGCATATTTTACCAACGCTTTGACCTGGGTCCACAACTGCACATCAAGGCCGCGCACCGGTTGCCGAACCACAGCGACCGCTACAAAACCTTGCATTAAAACCATATAAATTGCAGCAATTGCCCAAAAAGGAACGTGGAAGGGCCATATTTGCCGCAAGCGCGCCCACTTATTTTCTGTGTGTATTAACTCGTATAACAATAAGACCGCCGGCAACATAATTCCGACAGCTTTGGCCAGCAAAGCGCCTATAAAACATAGGATGGCGCCGGCGTAGCAGATTTGCTCGGCATGAATTCGCCAACGCAGAAAACTGTAAAAACCAAGGGCAAAGAAGAAAGCGCATATTGTCTCGGAACGACTGCTGATGTAATTAACGGGTTCGCTATTAACGGGGTGTAAAGCAAATATGAATGTACCAAGGAGGGCCGCGGCAAAACGCCCGTCGCCAATTTGCACCAGCGCAAAAACTACTATGCAGTTAAAAAAGTGAATTAGAATGTTAAAACCGTGATAGCTCCAGGTGCGGTATTCGCTCAAGGCGTGGTTGACGGCATAACTGACCAGCACCAAGGGCCGGTACATGGCGTTTTTCGGATCTTCGGCAAAAAGACTGGAATCGACAAAAAAAGCGGGAATATTGGCCAGCGACCGCACGTGGGGATTATCGACAATCGAATGGATATCGTCGTAGTGGAAAGGTTGATGCACCCCCGTCAAATACAGAGGAATGACTACCAGAGCGATGCCCCCCCAAGCCAAGAAACACCGGCTTATACTATATCTATTCAGCATCTTTAATTACGATTCTCGTCGGTCTTAATTAGACGAACAATACATCGGGAAGATTGTAGGGAGGGTCAGTTGGAAAAGTCGCCTTTTCTCAGTTTAAAAAAATGGTATGGGCTCAAAAGGCGAGCGGGGATATTCTCTGCCCAGGCCCATCGCCCTGCATAGCGGGCGGGTACTGCGAGCGGGCACAAGCTAAAACCGCCTCTCTCAAAGACGCGGCCCCACTCCTTGCGCGAAAGCATCTGCGCAACCTGGCTATTGAGTTTATGTTCTCGTCTTAAATATTTAAAACTCGACAGGGATAAAATCGCACAAGTGCCGTCCTTTAAAATTCTGTACAACTCCGCCACGGCCAGGTCGATATCCTCTATGTAATAATAACACTGAAAGGAGGTGACAAAGCAGAAGGATTCACTCTTAAAGGGTAGGGCCTCAGCCCCCCCCACTACCATCTCTTGCCTGCCCGTTCTCAGGTCAAAACCCACTACAGTATTATTGTAGAACTTGTGGTATTTTCCGTCGCCGCACCCTATATCAAGGGCGCGCCCATGGCCAGGTGATTCTGCCTCAATAAGTTCGCCTACCCACTCCTGAAAATCCCTTTTCATTTTTTAAATGAATTTATAATTATCACTCAGTCGATATATCCCAATCCCCTGAGCACCGTCTTAATTTTCTCATCGGTCGCAGAGTACTCTATGGACTGCACTTCTTCATTTTTGAGAAAATTGTAGGACGGGATATACCAGGGAGGATTTTCCTCCATTTGCTGTGGCTCAAATATCTCCGTTAAAATCTCCCCCTCCATATCTTGGGCCAGAGGCAAGCCGGCGCAGTGCAGCAGTGTGGGAGCTACGTCGATAATGCGCCCTCCATCAAACCGGTGCCCGGCGCGTATCCCGGCGCCATAGGCCAATATTGCACCTGGCGGTGCATCCTTATGATGGTAATACGCTTCCCCCATGCGCTCAAAACCGTGATCGGATACGACCAATAGCGTAGCGTCTTTGCCCAACTCTTCCAAATAACTGCCGATAATTCCATCGTAATAGATGTAATACTGACTGAGCACATCGCCGTATTTCCTGCAATCTTCCGCGTCCACTTTGTTTTCGTCGCGGTAGAAATACTGCATGGTTAAATGGGACAAATAGTCGATTCCCTGGAGATACACGGCCAATAGGTCGGGCGCCTGTTCGCGCCAAATTCGCCGGGCGATACTTTCGTAGCTCTTGTCTTGGGCGTAGACCATTTTAAAGAAAGGTTCGGGCTTACCCTCCTCAAATGTAATTTGGTGAAAGTCCTTTAATTCTTCTTCGCTGAGGTGAAAGAAACGCTGAATATCGGCAGTGCTAATTTGGCTGGGGTGCAGGATGGACGGTTTTATGTCGTCTAATAATTCGGCGGGATACGTGCTCCCCTGCGGCGTAAAATAGTTAAAATCGTCGGAGAATTTTTCCTCGGAGTAGATGGCGTGCTCGGTCACCATACTGCCTTTGATATTTTCAGCCGGCCAAGTGGCAAACCAACCCAATACACTGACGGTCTTTTCAAAAAAACTGGCAATATTCCAAAAAGCCGGCTCCCTCCTGATATTGCTGGTGATGGGCAGCGACGCCACCCAGTTCTTGCGGGCCAACAAGCGCAAGAACAGGGGCGTAGCCCCCAAATGCGTCGGCTCGCGCCGCGGCGCCAAAGGCTGCGAGCAGCCCGGCAGGATATACGAGACAAAGTAGTCGACCCCGTGTTTCTCGGGCATCCTTCCCGTGGCCATGGTAGTCCACAGCGACGGCGACCAAGTTGGAATCATCGACTGCAATTCGCCCGAAGCCCCATTTTCAATGAGAAAACGGAAATTGGGCAATTTGTCCTGCGCCACCAAGTCATTAATCACGCGCCATTCTAATGCATCCATAGCCAACAATAAAAGGCGCCCCCCACTCGACCGCGGTCGCCGGTCTAATTCAGGCGGTAAAGGAGCCAGGCCTTTCTTGCGACGCAGATACCACGTGCCGGCAATAACCACAAGCGCAAATCCCCCAGTCGACTCGACAGGCCGCTGGGCAAAACTTAGGAGATAAAACCAAGGCCATATTGCAGCCAGCGCAGCAGATACGGCAATATAACCAAGCGCTCTGAGTGCGTTTGCCAAAGATTTGAAAGGAAATTTGTAGATTCCCGTCAAAGTGCGAATCATGCCGTCGCTGGTCGGCACGAACACCTTCCATAGCAGCAAACTCTGCAAAGCGATTAAACCGACAACCAGGCCGGAATAATGGGCCTCATAAGCTATTGGGAGAGTGGGTGCAAATATCGCCGTGGCGATCCCCCCCAAAATACCTATCAAAACCCCGCCCCCCCCCCCCAATACGCCGTACAGCAACACGCCATACACACTGACCAATACCGCATCGCGCCAGGCGCGCAAGCGGTTGATTGCCAGCGTATCCCAACCTACGATCAGGCCGAACAGCGCCCCGGGGACCATACCTCCTATAAGGCCCAACCAAAGATGTTGTAAGAAATCGATCATGCGTTCTTGCTCCCGGACATCCTAGGAATTAAGGCTTTCCAAAAAGCCAATTCGCTCTTGGAAAATACCCCCATCGCCAGCATGAGGGCTAAATACCCCCCCGCCACTAAAACACCGGCAATTAGCAACGACAGTAGCGATTGTGGATAAACTAAAAAGAGAAGATAACCTATAACCCCACCACCGATTAACATCTTGCCCAGCGTCTTCCACGCTATGTGCACCCGCAAATCCGACTTTATAATGTGGTGGGCAATTGCAATTTGCACCACGTGGGTCAATAGCGTAGCAGTAGCGGCTCCCCTCATTCCCCAATTGGGCACTAAAAGAAAATTGACCGCTAGATTCAATCCGGCGCAGCCGCCGTATAGAAAGGTGATTTTCTCCGTTTTCCGTTGCAAGCGTATGCCCTCCTGGAGTATTCCCGATGCCATAAACACCATAACTCCGGAGGCAATTAAACCGATCACGAACGGTTCTACCACATATGCCTTGTCTGCCAGTAAGCGCATGAGAGGCCGCGCCAAAACGGAAACGGAGATGACTAAAGGTACGGCTGCGATAAGACAATATTTGAGCGCAAAAGACATATGCTCCTCCACCCGCCCCTTTTCGCCTCGCTCCCACAGGGCGGCTATCGCCGGCCCCAAAATATGGAAAACCGGGCCAAACGACAGGCCTCCAAGGTTGCCCAGTAGGTAGGCAGCCGAGTACACGCCGACCATATCTGAATCGTAAAAAGCCAATATTACATAGCGATCTCCCAAGTGCATGAGGGTAGTGAATATCCCCAAAGGCAATAGTGGAATCCCATAGCGCAGATACTGTTTTAAAATCGCAACATCAAAACTCAACGTTCCTACTAACCGAACAATCCTCAACCACTCGAGCAGAATCAAAACGCCCTTATTAACAACCCAGGCGCCCAATACCCCCTTAAGCCCTAGCCCCGAATTCAAAGCGAATGCTGCCAATATCACAAACCCCAAAGCATCCGCCGCAACGAGTGCCGAGTGAAATCTCATCAATCTCCGCGCTCTAAAGTATGATCTTCCCAACATTTCCAGCGCCGAAAGCAATATGGCAGCTACAAACAACTCCAGTAGATCGGCCGCTGCGATTTTGCTCAGTTCCCAGGACAGCGGCATAGACAAGGCCAAATAAATGCCCAGGCCCAATAAACCCGCACTCAGCAATGCAAAAAACACGGAGGTATAAACGCCCTTAGCCAGTTGATTGCGATCTTCCAGTGCCGGCAAAAACCGACTCAAACTGGCATCGAGGCGAAACTGGCCAATTGGCGCCAGCATTTCGATAAAAGTCACGAGCAAAATCCAAATGCCGAATTGTTCTGTAGTAAGCTGCTTAGTCAGCACCGGCAGCAGCAATAAGCGGCGTAAACTCAGGGCGCCATTGGCTAGGCCCGCTAGCCCCACCTGGCGCACAAAACGCGCGTACGATCTAAATTTAGGCTCCTCACCCGCTTCATAAACTTCTGTCATTTGGCTACTGGCATTCATTGAAGATATGCCGGCAATACCTTGCCGAGCGCGGCTAGCTCCTTCTTGGGCATCTGGTACATCCTGAGCATCTTGGCGGCTACGACCCGTGCGTCGTGGTAGCGCGAGACAAATTCGTACCCCTGTTCCCCCAATCGTCGGCGTTTTTCACCGTCCTCAATTAACTCCGTCAATTTCTCTTCCAAATTCTCTTCGTCCACGGCGACCAGAGGGTGATTGGGGTTGGGCATTAAGTCGATACTTTCAGAAGTTAAATTGACGCAAACCGTCTTCCTCAACGACATAGCTTCGAGCGCCATCATAGCATAAGTACCCGTCGAGGGGATAACTTTGTCGATAACGATATCTGCCCGCGCTAAGCCCTCCAGGTAGTCCTGTCGCGACGCCTTATGCAAGTGGACAAATTCGAATTTGATCCCCTTTTGCTTCAAGTTTTCAACTGCCTGAACGACTAAATCACTACCCGAATAATAGGGGCTTGAAGCCGAATGAAAGACGACTGGACAATCTCTGTCCCCTCCTTCCAACCCCTTATCGTATTTCTGATAACCGGGCACGTCGAGCGGCAACGGCATCAAAGTAACCGGGCAAGAAAAAAACTTTAACATATCCGGGTTGGAGGCCCAGCAGGCGTTAGCAAAACGGGCAAAAAAAGGTTCTTTGCCTCTCAGCCGCACATCGGAGCCATGAAAGTGAAAAAAGACGCCTTTCCGCAAAGGCCGCAAAACTAGTGGGTCTAGGTAAAACGGCAAGAAAAAAGAAGAGTGCAAGTGGTATACATCGTAATCCATAAACTTTACCTGGTGTAGCAAGCGCAGGACATAATAAGCCGCCCGCGGATAGCTTTCCAGGTTCGACAGGTAATCGTATTGAAAACCCAGGGCATTGCCGCGAAAGTGCAGCACATCGCTTTGGTGCCCCAAAGCCCTCTGCGCCCGACTTATTTCGTAAGCTACATTGGCAATATTATTGAGGTGTAATATTTTCATTTATTTCCGCCGCTACCTGCGCCCGCCAATAATCTAGCAGATCCCCAACTGACGCTTCTATGTTTACCTCTGGCTCCCAGCCAGTAGCACGCTGTAACGCAGTATTATCGCCACAAGCTACCGCTATATCGCGGCCCCGCGAGTACGCGACAACGCTCTCGACACTAAAAGGAGTCCGGGCCTTTTCCTTAAAAATGTGCAACAACTCTTCCAAAGGTAGCGCCACCCCCGAAGCGAGGTTGTAAACCCGCCCCGCTTCCCCTCTCTCCATCAGCAATCGATATGCCCTCACGGCATCGCGCACATCGACAAAATCACGGGCAGATTTTAAATTGCCCGTTCGCAAAACCGGAGGGATTCGTCCGGCTTCCATCTCGGCTATTTGGCGCGCCCATGCCCCCGCCACCAGATTTGTGCCCAACCCCGGACCCAGCACATTAAATGGACGCACGTAGAGCGTTTCCACAACACTATTGTCAATTTGCCGCTCAATAAATTTCCACTGTTCTACTTTGCTGTGCCCGTAGTCGCCCAGCGGTTCTAACAAGGTTGTTTCCGGAACGGCCAGACCACTATTTAAGCTCTGCCCATATTCCGCCGCAGAACCGATAGCCATAAGGCGAACACATTGAATTTCGCTTTGATCTTTTAACTCGTTAAAGAGGTTGGCAGTAGTTTGCAGGTTTCCAGCAAGCAATTCAGTTCTGGTACCTGTATTTACGCCGGCAAAATGAAAAATCCACTGTGGCCTAAAAACAGAAAGGCAGATGGAAATTTGCTCCGCCTGCAACAAATCGACCTGACGGTAAATGCCGCTTCCCAGGGGCGCAGTCGACATTTTTCTCGTCCAACCTTCAATGGTATGTCGGCCTTCTGCTCCCAGCAGCCGGAACAAATGACTGCCCATAAATCCAGCAGCCCCGGTGACGAGAATTCTTGCCATTAGCCGTCCTTTAAAAACCGCCTCTCTAGCTCGGCAAAATCCTCTGCCGCTTCCTCGTAATCCTCGCGGCGGCCAATGTCCAACCAATAACCGTCAAAGAGCATTGAATACACAGGCTCTGCTTGCTTAATCAGTTTCTTAATGAGATCGGGAAAGTCGAGGTATTGGCCCCTGGGAATGTGGCCGAGAATCTGGCGCGAGAAGGCATATATCCCCATGCTTACGCTATAGGATAAAACGGGTTTCTCAATATAGTCCTTCAACAATCCGCCAGTCTCTGTCTCAATAATGCCCAGATCTATCTTCACTTTCTTGTCGTAAGTGGCAATTGTCGCCAGCCCTTGTTTTTCTTGGTGGTGTGCAAAAAACGCGGCGTAATCCAAATCGGTGAGTATGTCGCCGTTCATGACCAGAAAGTTTTCCTCGAGGCCGTCAAACAGGGCGACGGGACCGGCAGTCCCCAAAGGTTCCTGTTCGCGCGAATATAGTATTTTTACCCCCCACTTACTGCCGTCTCCCAAGTATGCTTCTAACAACTCACCTAAATAACCCACCGCCATTAGAATTTGCCGAAAACCAGATTTGTGCAATTGGCGGATAACAATCTCCAAAATGGGATAATCGCCCACCGGCATGAGGGGCTTAGGCAGCACGGTGGTATAGGGCCGTAGGCGGGTGCCGCGCCCTCCCGCTAAAATAATAGCTTGCATTAATTCACCTAAATATTGTAGTCTTCCACTTTAAACGCACTGAGATTCTCTTCGACAAAGCGCACTGCCACCTCTAGGCCGTTGCGCAAATCCCATTGGGGTTCCCAACCGCAGAGCTTTTGGGCTTTGCTGATGTCACAGACCAACTCCATCACCTCACTTTTGGCCGGCCGCAAACGCCTATCTTCTACTACAACCTCTTTCTTTTGACCGAGCATATCTAGGATTTCATAGGCCAGTGTCCCAATGGATATGCCACTCCCCGTGCCCAAATTCACGACTTCCCCAACACACGCTTCTTCAGTAGCAACCTCGATATAACCCCTGGCGGTATCTTTGACGAAGAGAAAATCTCTCACCGGCTCCAGTGCACCCAAAGCTATTTGCGGGGCGGCCAAACCTTGAGCAATTATAGTGGGTATAATCGCGCGAACCGACTGCCTGGGACCATAATTATTGAAAGGCCGTACAATCGACACCTTTAAATCAAAGGCTCTGTAAAAGCTCTCAGCTAAGCTATCCGCGCTTATTTTACTTGCCGCATAGGGGGATTGCGGTTGCAAGGAATGTGTCTCATCTATTGGCACCCTAAGGGCCGTGCCGTACACTTCGCTGGTAGAGGTGTGGACTACTCGTTCTACCCCTACGTCTCGCCCCCCTTGTAATATGTTTAAGGTGCCCGATATATTGACATCGACATATGCCCTCGGCGCCACGTAGGAGTAGGGAATGCCTATGAGCGCGGCCAGGTGAAACACTACGTCTACCTTTTCCAAACTCGCCCTGACCATACTGCCATCTGTGATATCACCCCTGACCAATTCGACCTCCTGGAGCACCCTCTCTTCCAAATGGATCAGATTGCCAATCGAGTTCATTGAATTGTAATGCACAAAGGCTTTTACTTTTGCACCTTCTCCCACCAACTCCTCCACCAAGTGGCTGCCAATAAACCCGCCCGCGCCGGTAACCAGAACATTCTTGCCATGGAGGTCCATACTATAGATACCCTAGACTCTGAAGGCGGCGCTGCAACATATCTTCCCCTTCGACGGCCTCCCCATCTGCCTCCTCAGTGGAGTCCAGCATATTCACATGCGCCTCTATCGCGCCCTTTAAATGATCGACCTCGCCGGTCTGAACGGCGGCCAAATCCCGTTTCTCTAAAGGATCTTGCTCCAGGTCGTATAATTCACAACGCCCCGTATTCTCATGGTATATCAGTTTCCAATTCCGCTCTCGGCACGCCAGCAGTCTGGTGCCGTCGCCGCGCAAATCACCTTTATTTAAAGGGCCGTTAAAACACTGACTGATGACCGCGCGCTCGGTGCCAGTCCCCTCCCATACCGTCCTCAGGGTTTCGCCCTTAAACGCCGGCACTTGGGCAAGATCGGCAAGGTCTATTACTGTAGGGGCTAGGTCCAACAAACTAACCGGATTGTCAATTGATTGTCCCCCATTCTCACCGCGGGGCAGTTTTACTATTAGCGGCACGTGGACTAGTTCGTCGTATAGCTTGGCTTCTCGGTGCTGTAAACCACCGTGTTCATAAAATTCCTCCCCGTGGTCGGCAGTTACAATAATTAGCGCATCGTCGTACAAACCTCGCTCTTTCAGGCACTCAAAGAAATGCGACAATTCTCCGTCGGTATAGCGAATGGACGCGTCGTAGAGATCAACCAAAGCATCAATTTCTCCCTGCGTCAGTTCGCCAGGGGCTTCATTCATCTTCTTCCACAGACGCAACATATCCCGCTCTTTAAGCTCCTGCCCACCGACAAGCGATAGGCATTCTTGAGGCGGATGATAGGGCTGATGCACGTCCATGAAGTGCAACCAAAGGAAGTGATTGCCAGAATTTTGGCTCAGCGCATCCAGGCCGGTAGCCGTTATTTTGGAAGCCGGCCAATAGGCATTTCTAAAATTCTGCCGAGCAGTTACTTCCCTCTGATAAAACAGAAATAACGCGCGGCCAAAACGGTATAACCACCCCATACCTTCAAGGCGCTCGCGCCAGCGCGAACGATTTTGGAATTGTTCGCTCTTTTTGCTAAAATCGCCGTCTACGAATAGGTCAAATCCCCTCTCGTAACCGTAATGACGCGACAAAAAGGGGTTTGAATGCACCGCAGAGGTGCACCAATTTGCTTGCGACAATACCTCTGCTATGGGGACGCGCTGTGGCGCCAATTTACCGTAGCCTCCGTGCATGAGCGGATAGGTTGACGTTAGGATAGCTGGAAAGGAAGCCGGCGTATACGGCCCCACCGCGTATGCCTGCGCGAAGTTGACACTTTCTTGGAGCATTGCGTCGAGGCACGGTGTAGTGGGTCGGCCATATCCCATTGCCCTTATATGGTCGGGCCGCAAACAGTCGATGGTCAACAACAGTACGTTTTGCGGTCTATTTGTCATATTTATCAATTTGCAGGATTGAAGCGGTACAACACCAACCCCATTTTACCTTTCTTCCACTCTTTTATAAAACTCATCTCCGGCGGAATTTCGGTGCGATGGTACAACTGCTGTATATATTCTGGGTAATTGCGTTGAACGAGATTCTTTGATATTAGCACATAATTGACGCCGTGGTATTGCGCGTAACGTTTGAATTTGGCGTAGTCGGGAGTGAACGGAATGTGCACGTGGGTTTTGCGCCGGTAATAATTGACAAAAACTGTGCGGGACATCAATTGACCATCCGGCAAATGATTTTCCATCCACTTGGCCACCTCCTCAAAAAGCATCCTATCCGGACGAAAAGCGCGCTTACCCACCTCAATGCCCTGCACAATTAACAGGCTGCCCAACAACACCGCCAAAACGATATCCAGGCGCAAGCGCTTCCCCCAGGCAGGACTGACCTCGCTCAATTTTGCAGTTGCTAGTTGCAAACCATATCCTGCCCATACCACAAGTATAGGTACAAAAGACACAAAACGCCTCTCGTGATTGACAAATATGGGATAGAGCAATAGAGGAGGGAGTAAATAACAGATCAGATAAATCACATCTGCCGCGGCTTTTCTGTCCAGATTACTCCAAGCGCCAACGGCAGCTAATAAAATGACGACTAATGGCAATAATTGTTTGGCGTATTTCTCAAATATCAAATACATCATGCTGGCATAAAAACGAGAGAATGCGCTGGGATGTTCTCGCACCAACTCAATCAAGCTAACCTCTACCTTTTCGAGTCGTTTGCCGTTGTGAATATCTAAACCGTCGGCCGTCAAACCCATCAGCCCAGTTTCATACCCCAGAGCAATCTGGCCCGTTTCCAGTATTCTCTTGGTGACATTCAAACCACTGTCGGTCTTATTGTTTAATCTGAAATGGCCCGTCTCCGCATACATGTAGAGCATAAATGGCAATGTAAACGCCAGATAAGCCACTGCACACTTTACTACCTTCGTCGCCACCGGCCTAGGCTGATCGAACAGCGCTTGGCGGTGGCGGTATAGATACAACAACACAAAAATGCCCAGGAAGATCAAAGCCTCCTGTCGCACCAACGCAGCAATGCCAAACAATCCCCCGGTTATGGGCAAATCCCACCGATGCCCTCCAGTTAGCGACCGGTAACCCCAGTATATAGACATGTATAAAAAAAACATATACGTGGCTTCCAAGGTCGCGTAGGCAGACCACTTGATCAAAGACGGTAAGACGGCGATTAAAACTGCGGCAAACAAGCCGGCACCCACTCCGTACATGCGCCGAGCTAAGAGAAAAATGGGCAAGACGAGCAGGCTGCCAAAAAACGCCGAAACAAGACGCCCACTGGTCACTAGGTTATCCACAAAGAGCGACAAAAAACCCGCCATCAGTGGAAACAGTGGTGCCGCGTAATAGGCCAGCCCTCCCTTGTGATTTATATAACCTATGCCGTGCCAGATATTGTAGCCCACGGTGGTGTACATTGCGCCATCTGCGGTAACAACGGGATCAAAACGCCAGAAGTAACAGCGCAATATAAAAGCCAAAACGCCCAGGGCCGATAAAGCGGCGACTTGCTGAATAGAGCCCCAACTGTCCTGCGTTACAGGAACTACATTAGCGCTCGCTAATTCGTCGCCGCCTTGGGCCGACATGGGGCCGCTGGAATCTGTGGTCGCAGTCATTGTTTTCTCAATAATTGCAAACGCTGTCCAATGGAATAATGTTTGCCAAAATTGCCATACTTAACTAATTCCCCCCCCCACTTTTCCTTAAATCGATATATATTTTTCTGCTTTTCGTCGGCACCTACTATATCGGGATTTACCCCGGCCAAATCGTAAGACCGCATCCCCTGCGCCTGCCCCCACTGAATAATCGCCCACTTTAATGCATCGCCCGCGTAAATACCTTCCAGTCGACATTTTTCGGCTTGCGCTGCGCCAATTTCTGTCATTAGACCGTTAAAAAATAAAATGCCCAAACCGGCGAGTAATTCCCCGTCCTGCTCGGCCATAAAAATCTCCATAGCCCCATTTTTGTGCAGGTGCTCCCAGCGCTTTTCATGAACGTGGAAAGGGTTGATATAAAACCCCATCTGCTGGCGCGTCTTAAGCAGTAATCGATAATATCTCTCGAGGTCTGCATGCGACTCAACACAGCGTACCTCAACGGCCTGTCGCTGGCACTTTTTAACCGCCTTGCGCGCCGCTTTTTTTAAGTTGTCCCACAATTGTTCTTGCGGCTGTTCCAAATTGATATGAAAAGTGGCACGATCACTAGCCGCAAACCCCTGCTCCCTCAACAAGGAGGGCAATGTCGCCACTCTATCGAATGGCAATTGGATATTGCGCAACCCCCAAGCGCGCTCAGCCAGGGCTTTCTCTTCAACCGCCTTTATAATTTCTCTGCCAATTTGCTCTTCACCTATACCTTCCTTAATGAGGGGCCCGCCAGTCCAACTAAAAATCTTGCAGGCCCTTGTGGCCAACGGTAAAATGAAGCGCCCCCACCTCCTATGGACGACCTCTTCTTGGTAGGCACTGCCTGAAAAAAACAGCATGAATGCCACTGGATTTTGCGCCTCATAGGCTAGTAGATAATGCGGTTCAAGCCCCCAAGTTCTGTTGAGAAAATTAGCCCAATGGGTACTCTGTTCTATGCCGCCCCGGGCGAATGAACAGATCGATTGATTCCATTCGCTCTCGTCGACTTCGCTTAAAATCCTGATTTCCATGAATTCGGCGACAAGCGCAAAGTATGGCCGCCGGGGGATGACGACCAGAATGTTTGATCGAGAGGAATGGGCCGGGACGAAAGGCGACCTAAACCTGTGACCAGCGCCACATCAGCCCAACGCGCCTGTCTATGTTTACATCCCTTATTGCTTTGCTATGGCACCTTTGAGGGCGATATTGTGCCCCTTTATCCGCTTTCCCAACAATTTTTCTTCTATTATGCTAAGGCCAAAAACCAGTGGAAAAACTATATATTTATTTAGGCTGAACAGCAGGGAAGATTCGCTCTTGGCCAGATCTGATTGGCTCGTAAAGCTTGGATTGAATTTTAGATAGACCAGTTTAATCGATTCGATTACCGCTTCTGCAAACAAGCCGGTGGAATACCGCGCCTTGACGACTTGAATGCCGTAAACCTGGAGCATCCTCTTCAGATCGGGCATTCTATAGCCGTCGCGGTAGTGATATTCCGTCCCCGCTTCGTCGTGCCCCAGTTTTCTAAAGGGGGAGTTGCTCAGTAAGCCGTCTAGGGAGGGAACGGTGAGGACAAATTGCGCTCCGTCATTGCCAACCCGGGCAATTTCCCGCAAGGCCTGGTCCTCTTCGGGCAGGTGTTCTAGTACTTCGGTGGAAAGTAAAGCATCAAAACTGCTGTCTTTAAAAGGCAAATGCTCGGCCGAACCCACGACAAAATGTCCCATGCCGTTCTCCTTGGCGAATTTCACCGATGCAATGTCGAGATCCATGCCAACGACAAAGGGCCCTTCAGCTGCAAGCTTAGATGCAAAATAACCGGTTCCGCAGCCCAAATCCAATATTCTCTGTTCCGCTTTGCGCTGTAACCACTTAAAAACAATGCGTTCGCGCAGGCGAGTGGGCAGGGAATATTTAAAGGGGTTGGGCGCTTTTTCTGGCGTTTTCATTCTATATCTTCTCACTTTTGCCCAACGGATTGTTGAGCCAGATGCCCAAGCCCAAAAGGCCGGTTAGGCAATAGTTAAAAAGCACGATGAGAGATAGCACCACGGCAGCTTCGGACGACTTTTGCATCTGTTCGAACAGGACGATTAGAACGGCATCTCGCGTTCCCAGGCCGGCTATTGAAATGGGTAGGAAAGCGGCCATTATGGCCAGAGAAGTAGAACAGATGACTTCGACAAATTCGGCGGCAATGCCCGCGGCATGTAGCATGATGTAATACTGCGAAAAAAAACAAAACCAACCGATCAACGTTAGCGCGGCAACAGAAAAAAAACGGGCAAAAAGCATTCGGTTGAAATCAGTTGCTACCGACCTTGCCAGCATTTGTCGACCGCCAAATTCCTCGCTTGGAACGATCTTTGCGATAATACCGTTGATATTGGGCATCCCCCTAAACTTCAGGTAAAGGGCCACACAAATGGCCCCAATTGCCCCCCCACCAAGCACCCAAACTAGCGGCGCAACAAACTCCATATTTTTTAACACGATCAGGGAACTGAGAAGCGCCAACGCCACTAGCGAAACAAAGTCAAAAAGCCTATCCCCTACCACACTGAGCAAACCGTGGATCGCGTTGAGGCCACGCCGTTTTAAATAGAGCACCTTGACAAAGTCGCCCAGCCGGCCCGGCGTTGCTATGCCCCAAAAAACACCAATGCTGTAGACCTCAATGCATTTTCCCAGTGGGTAATCCAAATCCTGGGCTTGCAGCAGCAGACGCCAGCGGACGGCTTTGACGACGACGATCACCGGTATAAAAGCCGCCGCCGCAATAAAAGCCCCCCACTGCATCTGGCCAAAGCACGCCAGCATCACATCGAGTTCTATACGTCCTAAAATATAAAAGAATAACGCAATGCCTATACAGCGCAGCAACCACGGCGATTTCCACCATTGCCGCTCTGACAACTCCAGCCTTTTCATCGGCAATCGCCAGCGCACCGCCTTTCAGACGTGCACCTCGTAGCTTGCGTCGGGGACGACCTGGCGTACTTTTTTCTTCATGTCTTCGGGTTTTAATTTATCATCCGGGCGCATGCCCAGCACCGACAGCCCCGCTTTCATCTTGCGTTTGAACTCCCCTGCCGAACGGATGCGGCCGATATTCTTGACGATATATCCCGGCCTTAAATAGAAGTCCTTATAACATTTGACCAACAGCTCCCGCAATTCCTGCCGCGTGAAGTTCTCCTCCCATACGGGCAGCTCAAAACCGGGCTGGGGGTCACTGGCAAAGTTGCGCCAAATGTCTTCTTTGATAATGCCCTCGCTCAACCCCCGCATGTAAATTTCGGTGGCGGGATAGGGGCAGAATATGGTGAAGTGGACGTAATTGGGATCGAGTTCCTTGGCCAGGCGGACGGAATCGGCGATGTCTTCCCGAGTTTCTGTCTGCTGCCCCATTATGAAATAGGTGAGCACTTCCATATTGGCTTCTTTGGTCCATTTAACCGCATCTTTGACCTTGGCCACCGTGCAATTCTTTTTAATGACCTTCATCATGCGGTCGTTGCCCGACTCCACCCCATAGTGGATCCGGTCGCAGCCGCTGTCGCTCATGGCCTTGAGCATATCCGGCGTCACCGTATTGACGTGGGCCCGCACGTCCCAACGAAATTTAAGCTTGCGCTTTTTAATCTCGTCACACAGTTCAAAAACGCGGTCCTTGCGCACGGTGAAAGTATCGTCGTAGATGAAGGCCTCGCGTATGCCCATCTCGACGCACTGTTCCATCTCGTCAGCCACGTGCTTGGCCGAGCGGAAGCGAAAGCCTGAAATGACCGGCGAATAGGGTCGGTCGCAGAAAGTGCAGCGATATGGGCAGCCCCTGCTGGTGAACATGGTCGTTATGACGTTGTCCCTGCCCAGCAGAGAGGTATATAGCTTGACGTCGATTAGCTCGCGAGCTGGCAAGCCCAATTCGTCCAGATTTTCAGTAGCCGGGGCAATGCCGGTGTTGACGATTTCGCTGCCGCGCCTAAACACAACGCCGCCTATTTTCTCCAATTCGTCCAAGTTATCCAGATGGTCCAACATTTTCAGGAAGGCGATCTCCCCTTCCCCCTGGACCAGAAAATCCACCCCGGGCAAGGCCATGGTTTCGTTGGGGTAAATGTGGACGTGTGGCCCCCCCAATATCACCTTGGCGTGGGGGTGGAACTCCTTGACCAATCGCACGGTTTTTATCACGTCTATGAGGGTAAAAGTCATGGCCGTAATGCCCACCACATCCGGACTTTTATGGCGCAGGTACTCCGCCATTTCAATGTAGGTGAGTTCCAGCGGCTGGGCGTCGAGAATTTCAACCTGGTGGTCGGAATACCGCTGCAAATACCCGGCCAGCGACAAAATGCCAAGCGGGGGGTTATAGCCCCGGTGATTTTCGACCAGCGCCGGATTTTTGCCGATTAGTTCGTTAAAACGGGGAGGGTTGATGAGAAGTATCCGCATAATAGCTCCTAAATGTGGACTGCCGTCCTGAATTCTCTCTGTGCGACTATTGTTTCTCGGTAAATATCTTTTTTACTACTTTGGTCCCGTAGCGCATGTAATTTTTAATCTCGCGCATATTCCTCGCTTTGCCCAAAGTCCGCAACACGTATTTGGGCCGCATATAAAAACGCCGCAGGGCCTCTTTGCGCAGTTCGATTAAGCGCTCCTTCGTCAAACTTTTTGTGGGCGACAGCGGAATGGCAAAGGACTGCAGCGGGAACTCCTCCCCCTCGAGCAAATCGCTGGCTTTGAACATCTGGTTGATCTCCGTCCCCGGAAACGGATAGGGGTGGTAGAACTCGACAAAATCGCCGTCTAATTCTAGGGCAAAACGAATGGTCTGCTCAACGGTTTCTTCGGTGTCGTCGGGAAAACCTATAATGAAGTAGAGATAAGTTTTAATCTCCTGTTTCTTGCACAGCCGCACCGCCTCGCGCGCCTGCTCCACCGTGGCGCGCTTCTGCATCTGCTCCAAAATTTCCTGGTCGCCGTGCTCCACCCCAAAACTCAACATCCAACAGCCGGCCTTCTTCATCCAGGCGAGGCGCTCCTCGTCAATGGTGTCGACGCGACTGTTGCACGCCCAGGTGATTTCCAGCTGGCGATCGAGAATTTCCTGACAAACTTCGACAACCCAGCGCTTCTTGACAGTAAAGAGGTCGGAGCGAAAGTGAAAATCCGTAACCCCGTAGCGCCTCACGCACTCCTCTATTTCGTCTACTATGTTTTTAGGACTGCGGGTGCGCACGGCCTTGCCCGATACCAGCGGGGCCAGGCAGTACACACATGAATGGGGGCATCCCCTGCTGGTCTTAATGGTCGCCTGCGGCACCCCGGTGTCGGGGCGGACATAGCGCGAGTTATCGAGCAAATTGCGCGCCGGAAAGGGGATGCCGTCCAGATCCTGGATATAGGGACGCTCTTCATTCCTGAACACCTGATCGCCGCGGCGAAAGCTAATGCCTTTGATTTCGGCCAAATCTTCAACCGTGGCCAATTCTACCGCCGCCTCTTCTGTTTCGCCGCGGATAACCGCATCCAGATCGGCACAGGCCTGGAGCACTTCCTCGTCGTGCACCAGAAAATGCGCCCCTTTTGCCACGGTGAGAATGCCGGGATCAACTTCCTTGGCCAGGGTGGCCGCTGCCATATCGTGCGGCACCGTAGGGGTGGTCACACTGATGACCAACATATCGGTGGCAAAATCGCCTATAATTTGGCGCAAATCGTCCCACGATACCTTTTCCGCCGGACAATCGATGATTTTACAAATAGCGCCACTGGCCTGTAGAGAACCGGCGATATAAGCCAGGTCCATAGGCGGCCTAAATGGAACGGCGTTTTGATCGTCGATGGAGACCTGGCACCTGTCCTCGCGCACATAAGACCCCGTGGGCGGGTAAATCAATAGTACTTGACTTCGCAAGATCATGCGTTCCTCTTCTGCTATAACCTCTTGTCAAATAGGTCGGCGAGTAAACCAATTGCG
The DNA here is from genome assembly GCA_964012055.1 of uncultured bacterium. GTDB lineage: Bacteria > Latescibacterota > UBA2968 > UBA8231 > UBA8231 > CAXGRO01. Next base: position 1,370 of record CAXGRO010000008.1, on the reverse strand, counting down.
ACCAATTGTATCGCACACGTGACTAAGACGATAAAAGAAATGTCTAAGATGACATCAAAGAAAAACAAGCCGCAACCAAAAAGCACCAAACCCGTAATAAAAACCAAGAAACTGGCCGGTATAAATATCTTTAAGGGCTCAAAATACAGGACGGTCCTGAGGATGAGTTGCAAAAAGTTTAGCGTATCACGTATGGGGCGAATTTTGGATTGCCCGGTGCGGCGGTGGTAGTCGATGGGGATGTATTTGACGTTGTAGCCGTTGGTGAGCAAACTCAAAGTGATGGTAGTGGTAAACGAAAAGCCATTGGGCAATATATTCATAAAACGCTCCACCGCTTCGCGCCGCATCACCCGCAAACCAGAATTTAAATCAGGTATCTCCATCTCAGTGAGATAGTTGGCCAATTTGCGCAGAAACCACTTGGGCGGCCGTCGCAAAGCGGGAATGTGGACATCTTGCCCCACCCTCGCACCAACAACCATGTCGTATCCTTCGTCGCAGAGCCGCACCAATTCTGGTATACGCTCATTGGGATAAGTGCCATCTGCATCGGTAATGACGATGGTCGCATATTGCGCCCGACGGATACCCGTTTTCAAAGAAGCACCATACCCCCTATTGACATCATGATTGACGATGACCACGTCCACGCCGCTTTGCTGGATAGCGCCGCGCGTATCATCTTGGGAGCCATCGTTTACTACTATGATCTCATATGAGTGGCCAGCGTGGACCAGAACCTGATCAACGGCTTGCAAAACGGGAGCAATCCCCCCTTCTTCGTTGAATGCGGGAATCACAATACTAATCCCTTTTTTCACGGTCCCTCCCTGCCTATCATCAACCAGAATATCTTCTTTATGAAATAAGTGCTCCATCGTGTCTCAAGTATTTAAGTTAGATAATAATATGATACGAACCAAGCAGTATGACTCGATATACAAAGCAAAGAACAGGCCAGATTGGCCAGAGCCACTTGGTCTTTTTTTCTCCATAAATACCTGATTATATTTATCTTAACTCGACATCCCAAATTTTACTGTACATTGTATAGAACTATATCCCCCCTTACCCACAATTCACTAGATATTGTTTTTTATCAATTTAAGATCAAATTAGAACTCACCCAAAAAGGTTAGGGACAATAATAACAGTATATAGTTCTATAACTTAATAATATAATTATCGGCAATTTTTTCCTATTCTTTATAAGAAAAAATTACCGCTTGAAAAAGCTATTGGGAGGAGGAAGAGCTAGAATAGGACTGAATGACCGTGGGGATCAAACTTTATGAAATATCATAAATCTATATATATCAATACAGTGGACATTTTTTGACAAAAAAGTGCCGTTTCCTCAGGTTGGT
>CAXGRO010000007.1:0-32163 GCA_964012055.1 uncultured bacterium | reverse complement strand
TAGCCTCTCTCAAATAATCTCGCCCCCCCGCAACTCATCCAACCCTTCATCATCGACCCCTGCTAATCCCCGCAAAACCTCTTCCGTATCCTGCCCCAGCAACGGTGCCGCCCGCTGCAACCGCACCGGCGTCTCCGAAAATTTCAAGGGCGAATTGGGCATCGCCTGCGACCCCGCCTGTGGGTGTACCAACTCGACAATCATCTCCCGCGCCGCCACCTGCACGTCTTCGGCCATCTGCGCCACCGTGTGAATCGGACCGCAGGGAATCCCCGCTTCTCCCAGCAACTCAACCCATTCCGCCACCGGCCTCTGTCCCAACGCCTGTTCCAACAAAGGTTCGAGGTCAGCGTGGTGTTCGGTGCGCAAGGCGTTATTGGCAAAGCGCTCGTCTTCGATTAACTCCGTCACCTCCAGTGCCGCGCACAATTTGCGCCACAGGCCGTCGTTGCCCACCGCAATCACCACGTAACCGTCGCTGGCTTTAAAAAACTGAAAAGGCGTAATTGCCGGGTGGCGCGAACCCAACGGCGCCGGCACTTCGCCCGAAACAAAATAGCGCGCCAGGGCGTTTTCTAGCAGGGCCACCTGGCAATCCATCATCGAAATGTCCACCTGCTGACCCGTGCCCGTCTGCTGCACCCGGTTGAGCGCCGCCAGAATCCCGATCACCCCAAACAGCGCCGCGCTCAAATCGCCAATCGACGAGCCTACCCGCACCGGCTCCCCCCCCAGCGCCCCGGTAATACTGGCAATGCCGCCCATCGCCTGGATAATCACATCGTAGGCCGGCCGCTGCGCATAGGGCCCCGTTTGCCCAAAACCCGAAACCGAGGTATAGACCAGGCGCGGATACAGCGCGTGCAAGGTCTCGTAATCCAGGCCAAACCGCATCATGCTGCCCGGCCTAAAATTTTCGATCAAAACGTCGCACTGGCCGGCCAATTGGCGCGCCAATTCCTGCCCCCGTGCCTGGCGCAAATCGAGTGTGACGCTTTTCTTGCCGCGGTTGACGCTGGTGAAATAAGCCCTCTCGCCGTTTTGGAACGGCCCAAACCCCCGCGCCTCGTCCCCCTGCCCCGGCAATTCTATCTTGATGACTTCGGCCCCCAGATCGGCCAGCACCATAGAGGCATAAGGGCCGGCCAGCACCCGGGTCAAATCCAGCACCCTAACCCCTTGCAAAATATTTTCCATGAATCAATGCCCCGGTGCTTTGAGCAGACACGCGCCCTCGCCCGGAATCGCCACACATTCTTCCAGGTCGACCTCAATGGACAATTCCTCGCACAGCATCTGGGCAAATGCGGCAGCCTTTTCCCCGTTGATAAACTCCCAGCGGATTAAGCCGCCAATATTGCCGCCCCACCCCGCCCCAAAACGTTGCACCGACCCGGCCGCCGGCCCGCCCTGGCGCAATAGGTATTCGTTGATGACCCGCACTGTCCGATCGTACTCGGGCGTCATGCGCCCATATCCTCCCGGCAAAAAACACAGGCGAGCGCGCTCTTCGCCCGCCGCCGCCCGCCGCCGCAAATCCTCCAACACCTCGTCCTCCACTTCCACATCCAGATCGCCGTCGTGGGCAATACGCGCCAGTTCCAGAGCGGTCTCCATATCCCCTGCGCGCATGTATTCCAGCATACGCGCCACCCGGTCTTGCTCGGTTATGCCATACACAAAACGCCGGCGCAAAAAAATGGGATATTCGTCATTGATATTGGGGAATTTGCCTTCTACGTCGCGCCGGTACATGGCATCGTAATCTACGCCCGCGCCCGCTTTTTGCGCCAGCGCCTCCACCTCGCACAGGGTGGTCTGCTTCGGCAGCGCGGCCAGCAAGCGGTACACACCCTCCAGAGTGACGCCCAAATTCTCCGCTTCGACGTCGCGGATAAAGACAATGCGGTCTTTGTAGTCGGGCGCCAAATTTTCAAAACCTGACGCGCCCCGCATCTGCGGCAATAAGACGTCGCGGATGAGAAAAGTGCCCAATGGGTAGGCTATTACCGTCTCTTCCTTGACCGCCTCGTCGTACACGCGCGGCACCCCGCTGTCAAAAATAGCCGCGGCGTAATCCTGCGGCAGTGTCGCCTCCCCGCAGGACTGCGCCGGAAACACCCCGACGCTCACCAATTTGCCCACCCGCCCCATGACCATGCCCCCGTGGTCTGCCGTGCCGCCGCGCGTTCCCCGCATCCATTCAGAGGTCCCCACTCCGTCCACTAAATCCTCCTCGGCAATGTCTTCCAGCGGCGTTAACCCGTGCACCCCCAGCGCCGCAATGGCGGTGGATATGACCAATGCCGACGACGAACTCATGCCCCCGCTGGGCGATACATTGCTCCACACCAAAGCGTCTAGACCGTGTATTTGCCGCCGCCCGCGAAAGTAACTTTCGAGAAATACCAACTGCCCCTGCACCAAAATATCCCATCCCTCCGCCATCGCACTGCCGCACTCTGCCTCCCGCCGGCTGCACACAGCCCCCGCGTAGTCCATCATCGCCTGCCGCGTCCCCACGTTTTCTTGCGGCACAATCGCCCCTAAATCAAACTCTATGGCCGCAAATCGGTCGCTCTCCTCCCCCGGATACTTAAGTATATTGCCCATGCGCACCCTTCCCCCATCCCCTGCCCGCGCCACCGTAACCGTATCCATTCCCTGCACCGCCAACCGCGTAGACGCCATCCCCCCATAGTCAATATGCACCCCCATAATATTCATCTGCCCCGGACAACGCGCTATGACCACCTCCCCCCCGTCCCCAAACCGATCGACAAAAGCGTTTAATGCTTCAAGATAGTGCGCCCGCCATCCCCCTACCTCGTCCCCCCCGTAGTAATGCGCAAATTGCCCATCTAACTCTCCGCTGATAACGGCATTAATCCAATCTCCAGGTGGTGCACTGTACATACAGATCCTTTCGCTTCTTTACTGCTATTTTACCCAGCTTACTCTAGCAAACTCATGAGTTCTACGTCTATATCTCCCCACTCAAGGCCAAACTCACCTGCCGCAACGCCCGAATCTTGCGCTCAGTCAAAACGTAGTGGTATTGCAATAGATTGTCCACGCGCAAATTAACTTCCCCCCCCACCCGGCGCGCCCAAAAAACGTCCACCAGATAAACCGGCAAGTGATCCCGCCCGCATTCGGGAAAAAGCCCCGAAACGCGATCAAATCGACTCATGTATTGAAAGTTGGCGCCCAGCCGCCCAAACCCCCGCGTCGCCGTCACCTCCAAATTGAACAAATGCCGCGGGCGATAGGGCAACGGCGCCTCCTCCCCCGGCACCAGATCGGCGTGACAATAGGGCGGCAACACCTCATCTGCCCCCAAAAATTCCACCGCTTCCAGCAAAGTATAGGTCAAACGCCCTCTGAGGCCATGCGCCAGCGACGCCTGCTGTTCGACCTCAATGCCGCGCACCCGCGCCTTGAACAAATTGCGAAACGTGGCCACCGGGGCTGCCCCGCTGCCCGCCGCCAAATCGGCCCTCCCCTCCACCAACCCCTCGTAGTCGTTCTGGAATAACGCCACGTCCACGGTCATATAATTGCCCACCCACTGCTTTAACCCCATCTCGTACGACCAGCTGTGCTCGGGCCCCACGGCGGGATTGGGGCAGACCAGTATGCCCGAGACGTCGGCCTGGTAGAAAATCTCCGAGATCGACGGGGCGCGAAAGCCCCGGCCCATTGAAGTGCGCAGCGCAGCGCCGTGCCCTGCCACAGCCTCCACGACAAACCCAGTTGCGGACTCAATTGCCCCTCGCTGCGGCGCCCCTGTGCCTCTACCGCGGCACACAAGCCCGACGCGCCGTCGAGGCCCACGTGTTTATCGCGCCGGTGGTAATCGTAGCGCAACCCCACAGAAACATCCGCCTGCGCCGCAGGCTGATAGGCGCCCTGGGCGTAAACGCCCGCATTGAGCACATTGCGCCACCCCAGAAAATCGCCGGGAGATCGCACAATGTCGTACGCCGCCGAAGTGCCCAACGTCAGGTCCAACCGCTCCCAGCCACTGTAATCGATTTGCACCTCCCCCCCCACCTTATGCCCCGTTGAAGTGAGTCCGCCGGCAGCCTGGGTATTATCAAAACCGGTGCGAAAATAAAAACCCTTGAGACGATAACCCAGCGCCGGGCTGTGCAGACGGTACCATTCGACATTTGCATTGAGTTTTTTCGACACCGTATTGGCATTGCGATCACCCACCGGCACGGCCAGCGGCTCTAGCCGGTCTTTCCACTGTAAAAAGACACCGTGGTCGTGCACCGCCCAATTGACCAGTGCGTTTAAGTGAGAGACCGGCGAAAAGCGGTGTGAGGCCTTGGCAAAAAGATTAAAACGCCGCGTGTCGTCGTTTTCGTGGTAACCGCTACTGCGCTTGTGTCCCGCCGCCAAGAGCAAACCCGTTTGCCCTACGGTACGGCTATGGCTCACGTCCACTCCCGTCAGGTACATGGGGTCATCGGTCCAACGCCAACTGCGGTGGGCCGGCTGGCTATAGAGTCCGCTGAGCAGCCGGTAACGCGTTTGCGGGGCGGCACTGGGTTGCCGCGTCAGCACATTGATAACACCGCCCAGGGCGCCGGTGCCGTACAGCGCCGAGCCGGCCCCTTTCACCACTTCAATGCGCTCCACCTCGGTGGGCGGAATAATGTCCCATTTGATGTCCCCCAAATCGGCCGACAACATGGGGAAACCGTCCAGCAGCAGCAGCACGCGACTGCCCGTACCGCGACTAAAACCGCTGGAGCCGCGAATATTGGTCGTGCCGCCAATCTGGCTCACCCCGGAAACGTAGCGCAGCGGGGCAGTAAGAGTAAACGAGTTGTGTTCGGCAATCTCCCCGGCCCCAGCCACCGACATGCTCACCGGCGCCTCCACAAAGATCTGGATCCGGCGGCTGGCCAAAACGACCATGCCGGGCATTTCCACCGCCGCCGGCACCAGTTCCACCCGCAGGCTATCTTTGCCCCCCACCTCCACGCCCAACACTTTGCGGGGCCGATAGCCAATAGCCGAAATCAGCAAATCGCTGCGCCCGGTCGGCAGGCGCAAATGAAAGCGGCCGCGCTCGCCGTCGTCGGCGCCCAATTGGGTACCCAGTGCCAGAATCGTCGCCCCGGGCACAGGGCCGCCCTCTGCGGCGTCTACGACGACACCGCGCACGCCCCCCAGGTGGTCCGCCTCACTCGCCGCCTTGTTCGAGGAGCTCAGGAGGAATGGACCGCACGCATAAAGCAGGAAGACTTTCACTTTGCAAAATTCCAAAATCGACTGTGATATCGATATTTCAGGCCACTTCGCCGCGGCGCACCGCCACCGCCGTGGGCAGCGTATCGCCGGGCGCGTGGTAACACCCCAAGAGCAAACGGAAGTCCCAAAAACTGTCCTGCAGGCGCCAGGCCACCACCACCCACTGATACTTACCCTCGGTTTCAATGGGCACAAAGTAGTCGTACGCCTCAGCCCTTAATGCCACTTCCGTATCGGCCCCAATGAGCGCGAAAAAATCGGCCAATTCCTGTAGCACTTCGCGGTACACTGCCACCGCCACTTGCCCTACATCGGCGGGCCATTCACCCGCAAAAGTCAAGCGGCCGGCAATGCCCATCGGCCCAGAGGGGCCGGCATCTAGGCCGCGATCGCAGGCGCTGCACAAAAATAAAATCAGCACAGTCCAACCACCCCACCTGCAAGCGCCAGGTGTCCACATTACTCTTGCGCAGAATCGCCCGCCGTCGTATCAGCCGGAGCATCGGCGGCCGGCGGCGCGTTTGCCATCACCTCGGCCACGTCAAATACCACCCCGTTAAACTTAACCGTACCGCCCAGCGCCAAATTCTCTACCCCTTCGCTGATGTCGACCGACATATTCACCTCCACTGTGCCCTCTGGAGTGCCGCTCAAGTCGAGATCCCCGGTGATGAGAATGGGCGTCAGGCCGGCCAGGGTGAGCACTCCGTCCATGGTCACCATGCAGTCTGGCGAATACTGTTCAAAAGTCCAACTAGAAACTGTAATGACCAGCCGGCCCTGTCCCTCAAACCCCTCCACAATTTGCTCTTCGCCCGAGAACAACTGCGCCAGGTCCAATCCCGCAAAGCCATTGCCCAGGGGGAGGTTAAAACGGCCAGCACGTCAGCCTCTGTCGGCACCGGCTCTATGGGCGTCCCCGTCGCTATCGCCCCCGCAACCGCCCCACACCAGGCAAAGCGCTAATAGGGCAGCCGCTATTTTCTTCTGTGCAAACATAATCACCTCCGTAGATTCGTTGTATTTTTTCGCAATCATTGTTTTTATCCTTACCCCTCAACCATTCACTGTCTCGCGCCCCTGGACGTAACGCTCCAGAGCCTCCATATCGATCTCGCACCCCAAACCGGGTTTCATCGGCGTCGGCACAAATCCGTCGGCAAACTCAATAGGCTCGACTATCAAATCATCCTCGCGCGTCCAACTGCCGACAAAATCGGAGGCCATGGTGCAATTGGGGGCCACCGCCGCTGCGTGCACATAGGCCGTATCGACAATGCCCAGGTCGTTGCCCGAGCCGTGCCAGCAGCGCATATTGGCTGCCGCTGCCACACTGGCGTTACGCATAAACCCCACCAACCCGCCGCCCAGATTAAAGCAGTCCACTACCCCGGCCTGGAGCGCCTCTATCATCTTAATACCTCCCCCCAAGTGCATAGCCACTGGCAAATTAATTTCTTCATGTATCTTTATATACCCTTCCATATCCGACTTGGGAATGGGATCTTCAAAGACTTCTACATTGCCCAGCGGCTCGAGCTGGTGTGCCAGTTCAATCGTCTGCTCGGCGGTGCGAAAACGCTCGTTGGGGTCCACCGTCACCTTAAATTCGGGGCCGCCGACCTCTAACATGGCCTTAAGGCGTTCGACCATAGGCTCTTCGATCTTGCATTTAATCTTGACGCCTTTAAAGCCGTGCTCCAGGGCGCGCTCCACACTGCGCTTGCCGTCTTCGGGCGTCTGGTGCCCCATCCAATAATCCGCCGGCACCCTATCGCGCACGGCGCCGCCCAGCAGGGCGTGCACCGGCAGGGCGCGCGCCCTGCCCACCAAGTCGTAAACAGCCATCTCAAAGGCGTCGTAGGCCGGCCCGTTGCCCACGCGCAGCATTTCTTCCGAGCCGTCGCTGCGCTCTTGAAAGATGTTCTGCAAGGTCATCGCCTCGGGGTTCCGCCCCAGCAACAACCCCGCCCCTTCTCGCGCCTGCTCCAGCGGCACGCCCCGGCCCGTTTCGCCAATGCCGTAGAGCTCAGTGTCGGTGTTGAGGCGGAGAATGTGTTTGGGAACCTGGTCCCACCCCGTCTCCGGCACCCATTCGGGGCTGTGCACTCGCCCCGGAATGGTGGGCACCACCACGGTCCACACATCGACTGAGGTTATTTTCATGGCTGCCTTCCCCTTAGGGAATAAAGCTGGTCTTGTCGTTTACCGCCAACACAAATTCGCACAGTAGTTTGGCCGTGTGGTCCAGATCTTCCAGCGACAGTACCTCCACCGGTGTGTGCATATAGCGCAACGCCACACCCACCAAACCGGTGGCCACACCGGCGCGCGTCAGCTGGATGGCGTTGGCGTCGGTCCCCGTGCCGCCGGGCTCGGCGCTGATCTGATAGGGAATTTTATTTTTCTTGGCCACACTCACCAGCAGATCAAAAACCACTGGGTTGATGTTGGCGCCGCGCGAAATGACCGGCCCTTTGCCAATAACAACGTCCCCCACCTTGCGCTTGTCGACGCCGGGGTGATCCAGAGAAAAGGTCACGTCCAGCCCAATGCCCACCAGCGGGTCGACGCCGTAGGCGCTGGTCTTGGCGCCGCGCAGGCCCACTTCCTCCTGCACCGTGGCCACCGCATAGAGGCCCGCCTGGGCTTTCTTCTTTGAGCGACTGACCAGGCGCAGCGTCTCGGCGGCAAGGTACGCTCCCATCTTATTGTCAAAAGCGCGCGATACCGCCAAATTGCCGCGCAACATTTCAAAATTGTCGTCGTAGGTGATGGGATCGCCGATCTCCACCAGTTTCTTGGTCTCCTTGCCATCCTTGGCGCCGATGTCAATCCACAGGTCGGATTTGGCCGCCACCTTATTGCGCTCGCCCGGTTCTATGAGGTGAATAGGTTTCTTGCCCAGCACGCCCAATATGGCGCCTTTCTTGGTGTGAATCCGCACCTTGCGCCCGGGTATGATCCCTACGTCAAAACCGCCTATCGTGTCGAAATGTATATAGCCGCTATCGGCGATGTAGATCACCTGAAAACCGAGCTCGTCCATGTGCCCGGCTAGCATCACGCGCGTTTTGCCTTTCTTATTGTAGACCCCAATGGCGTTGCCGTGCACGTCCACCTTCACTTCGTCCGCGTACTTTTCCACCTCCGCCTTCCATATTTTTCGCACCGGTCCCTCATAACCCGATGGACTGGGGGCGCGCAACATGGCTTCCAAAAACGCTTTTGACTCTTTCCTCATGTATTAGATCTCTCCATTCTCACGGCGTTTCATTCTCCGACGAGGGGGCGAACAAGGCCCCAAGGGCGCAAATGCCCATATTGGCAAACAGGCCGATCACCCCGGCGTGAAATCCCCACACCAGCGGCTGCCCAGCCCAGGTCAAGCCCAAACGGCCGGCCCCCGTCAGCCCCAGTGCAATAGCCAGGCCCACCAGCATGCCGATCATTGCGGTTTTGGCCGACAAGCGCCGCCAGTACAATCCAAAGAAGAAGCAGGGCACCACTTGTATTAAAATTTCAAACTTCAACTCCAACAAACGCACCAGCGTTTGGTCTACCCCTATGGCCACCCACACCAGCAGGGCGATGATGATCCACGACGCCACCTTGCCCACCCGCGTCAATTCCGCTTCGCTGCTGTCGGGCTTAAAGTAGGGGCGATAAATGTCGCGGGTAAACATCGACGAAATCGCCAATAGCGCCGAATCGGCCGTCGACATGAGCGCCGCCAGCACCGCGGCAAACACGACGACAACCAGCCAATATCCCAATTGGGACTGACTCATGATAATGGCACACAATCTGGCCAGTACCTGGTCTGTTTCGCCTTTGGCCAAATCCGGCAGTACGACAATGGCTATTATGCCGCACACCAGCGCAATTAAAGTGGTGGTCAACGGCATAAACGCCATCAGTGCCAGCGAGCGCTTTAACACGGTCACCGAGCGACTGGCGTAGAGGCGCTGCAAGGCCTGCGGATAAATCGCCGCGCCGCAGCCGAGCAAGAAGATATAACTGATCCAGGTATTGCAGCCTTCCAGTGATGGTACCCGCACTTTGGACGGATCCATTTGGCCGAGCTTTTCCACGGCGGCAGTCAATCCGCCGGCCATTTGTGGAATTATAAATACCAGGATGACAAATCCCACCAACAGCACCACGCCCTGCAACACGTCGGTCCAGGCCACACTACGCATGCCGCCCAAAGTTTCGTACACCACCATGATGACGGCCAAAAAAATAATGCCGTGTGCCGCCGGGATGCCGCCGTCGGTCAACCCCTCCACCGCCGAGCCCATGGCCTTCAATTGGGCCAAAATGTAATTGCACAGGGCGTAAATCATCAAAACGGTGCTGAGTACGGAGAGCGCCGACGATTTAAAGCGGTGGGTAATGTAGTCGGCCGGCGTGATAAAATTATATTTGCGCGCCAGGGCGACCAAGCGGGGGGCGAAGAGCAAATACCCCACAATAATGGAGAACATAAAGAGCACCGACACCACCCATAAAAAGCCAATGCGGTAAGACTTGCCGGTGTAACCAAATAGCGTATTGCCGCTGTATTGGGTCGCATAGAGAGTGAGAAAGAGCACCCCCAGTCCGATGGAGCGGCCAGCCAGGTAGAAGTCGGCCATATTATTGCCCTGCCGCCGCTGGCGCGCGTACCAGCCCACGCCAATCATCGACACCAAGTACAATCCTATAAACACCAGCGCACCCGGCCCAAAAATCAGCTTCTCGGCCCCATCCATCAGCCGTCTTCTCCTTCCCTAACCTGCCAATAGGTAAAAATGACCCATCCGGTAAAAACAGCCAGCGCCGCTACGCTCAACAGCGTCACCGCCACCCACAGGGGAAAACCGGCGACCAGCGGCCCTTGGTAATCTTGCGGCCAATACCAGGGAATGGCCAGGGCGTAGAGGAATAGATAAACACACCACACCCAGCGCACCTTGCGGGGCTCTTGGATGATCTCTTCGTAGAGTTCGTTATCGGCCATGATATTATTTGGTTGTGTTATATTGTAGTTATCGTAGTTATCGAAATACAGGCACTACGCCGGGCAATATTTGGCATCAATATAGGCAGCCAATAGCACGAGGGCAAAAACATCCCATGTCTGGCTTGTGACTAATGGGTGACTCCACTATCTTTGCTCGCATATATTCCACCCCGACACCTACTTTTATGGCCGAAACTCCGTTCGCCCAGGGCAACCTGGTGCTCTATAAGAACCGCCCGGCACGGGTCGCCCAGGCCGGCGATAAATTGGAGATAGAAATCGCCGGTGGCAAAACCCAAAAAGTGCGGTCCAAAGACGTGGCGCTACTCCACCCAGGACCGGTGCAAAGTGCCAACCTCCAACCGCCCGCAGAGGCCGAGATTGAGACCGCCTGGGAATTGTTGGTCGGCGGCCGCACCACCCTGGCCGAACTGGCTGAACTGGCCTATGGATCCTACACCCCGGCCACCGCCTGGGCGGCCTGGCAATGGGTAGCCGATGGTTTATACTTTAGCGGCCCCCCCGAAGAAATTGTTGCCTTAGACGCCACAGAAGTAGAAAACGAGCGGCAAAAACGCGCCCACAAAGCGGCCAAGGAAGAGGCGTGGGCTGCATTCTTACAGCGTTTGCAAGCCGGGCACACCCAGCCCGAAGACCAGCGTTATCTCAAAGAAATTGAAGATTTAGCCTGCGGGCGCACCGCCAAAAGTCGGGCGTTGGACGCTTTAGGGCGCGCCGAAAATCCAGAAAATGCCCATGCGCTGCTCTTGTCTATAGGCCATTGGGACCACGCCATAGTGCCCTATCCCCAGCGCCTTAACCAAACGACGACCGCGCCCGCCGCCGACCTACCCCAATTGCCCGAAGAAACGCGCCTCGACCTGACCCACCTGGCCAGCTTTGCCATTGACGACGAGGGCAACCGCGACCCGGACGATGCCCTAAGTTTGGACGGGAATCGCCTATGGGTCCACGTAGCCGACGTCGCCGCCCTGGTAACGCCCGACAGCGCCGCCGATCTGGAGGCCAGAGCCCGCGGCGCCAACCTCTACTTGCCCGATGTCACCGTGCCCATGCTGCCGCCGCAGGCGACGGAGTTGTTGGGGTTGGGCCTCAACGAAGTCTCGCCCGCCCTTTCCTTTGGTCTGGATCTCGATGCCGAAGGCCAAATTGCCCACGTGGAAATTGCCCCCAGTTGGGTTCGCGTTGAGCGCCTCACCTATGCCCAAGCCGATGCGCGCCTCGAAGAAACGCCGCTGCAGCAACTCTGCCAACTAGCCGAAAACATCCAGGGCAACCGCTGGGCCAACGACGCCACCTTTATTGAATGGCCCGAGGTCAAAATTCGCGTAGAAGACGGCCAGGTCCACATCGCCCCCCTGCCCCCCTTGCGCAGCCGCGACCTAGTTACCGAAGCCATGCTCTTGACCGGCCAGGCAGCCGCCCGCTTTGCCATCGAGCGCCAAATCCCCATTCCCTTTACCACCCAAGACCCGCCCGTAGAGCGCGATGACTTTATCGTCGATGAAGGTTTGGCCGGCATGTTTGCGCGCCGGCGCACTTTTAAACCCAGCCAATTGCGCACCGCCCCCGGCCCCCACGCCGGCCTGGGCCTGGACGAATACGCCCGCGCTACCAGCCCCTTGCGCCGCTATTTGGACCTGGTGGTACACCAACAATTGCGCGCCTTTGTGCTGGACCAAAATCTGCTCGACGACCAGCAGATCTTAGAACGCGTTGGCGCCGCCGAGACCGTAGCCGCCGGCGTGCGCCATACCGAACGCCTGTGCCGCCAGCACTGGACCCTGGTCTACCTGATGCAACAGCCCAATTGGAGCGGCGAAGCGGTATTGGTAGATGTGCGGGGCCGCCGCGGCCAGGTGGTCATTCCCACGCTGGCGTTGGAAGAATCCATTCACCTCGACGCCGATCTGCCCCTTAACAGCATAATTCCGCTGCGTCTGGAAGGCATCAACTTACCCCACCTGTCGGCCCATTTTGGCATGGGCAATTAGGTCTTGGAATTAGTTAAAACAGCGACTACTTGCAGCAAATCTCAGAAATCGAAGTCGACCTCCACCACTTTATTTTGGCGCGCCGCAATTTCACACCCTTCGATACACTGAATTGGGCCCTTGGCCCATTCGGGCGTAATGATCAGCGGCGCGCTGGCCAATAGGTGGTCGGCAATATTCTTATAATAAGCGTTAGCTGCTTCAGTCAAAGAAACTTCAATCAAATCAATCTGGGCGCTGTAGCGCTGGCCGTCTTCGTCGATCATAGTCACTTCCGCGGGGCCACCCCAATTGGGCACCACAATCGATCCCTTGGTGCCCAATACAATCCACGGCGGCTTGGTGGCAGCAGATATACTGGACACTACAAGTTGGGCTTCCACCCCGCCGTCAAAACGCACGTAAGCACGCACAAAATCTTCGTTGGTGGTATCGTGCCACATTTTCTTGAGGGTGTGTCCGTAGAGGCTGGCTTTGCGATTGATCTTCTCGCCACGCCCATTCTCTTTGGGCACAATTTGCAACACCTTTTCAAGTTGGTGCGCCCCCATGTCGTAGGCCGCCCCGCCGGATATGGGCTTGTGCGACCGCCACGCCTGCCCGGGACGACCGTAGCCCACCATATTACACTCGATGGAGAAGACTTCACCAATACGCCCCGACTCGACGATGTGGCGCACCGTCATCACGTCGGGATCCCAGTGTCTATTGTGGAACACCGAGAGCATCTTGCCCCGCTCTTTGGCCAGGGCCATGACCTGGTCGCATTCGGCTACCGTAACGGCAAAAGGTTTTTCTGTTATCACGTGCAGATCGGCCTCTAGAAGAGTTTTTATGCCCCAGGCGTGCATGGCGTGCGGCAAAATGACGACGCATAGATCAATTAAACCGCTCGCCGCCATCTCCGCGGCATCGGTGAAGGTGGCAAAACCCCCTCCCTGTTCTTCTTTGGCCGCGGCCAAACGCGCCTCGTCGCGATCGCACACCGCCCCCAGCTCAAAGCCTTGAGTGGTGGCCACCTGCTGGGCGTGGTGATTGCCCATGCCAAAAAGCGGGCCGTATCCCAACAATCCAAAGCGCACTGGCGTTTCTTGTTCTAGGCCGCACACGTAGCGCAAGCCCTTGTAGACCAAATCCTGAAAATCGGGGTGGCGGAAAGTGCGCTCGTCGTGCCCCAATGCCGTGTACATGACCCGCCCCTCGCCGTAGTCGCGCACGTACCCCATATTGTAGCGCTCAAATTGCCACACGGCCGACTGAAACGGGCGCAGTGGGGCTTGGGTGCGCAATTCGCATTGGTAGAACTCGTCGGTCACGCTAAACGACGGCGACAGGCGCGGCAATATATCGCCGGCATCGCCGTCGGTCTCAACCGTAAAGTCGGCGATCGGCCCGTGCTTCACAAAGGCCGTGCCCACCATTTCGCCGTAGTCCTTAAACTCGTCCATCTCGGCATTGGCGCAGTGAATGGCCAGTAATCCCTTGCCACCGCGCACGTAATTGACTACCCCTTGCTCCTGGTCGCGGCTCATTTCTCCGCCCACCGTATACATCACAACGGCGTCGTAATGAGACGGATCGGCCAGCGCTGCCCGGTCCTCCGTCACCTCCACGGCAAACCGTCCCGTTTGTTCCACCGCCCCTTTAAAAATCTGTGCGCATGAAGCAAAAGGATGGGCCGTCCCCCCGATAACCATCAAGACCTTTTTCATCTTATCTCCTATAGACACAAAATCCGCAGCGCAGCCGGCCAATCCGCCGCCATATTTGCATCAATTAAAGCGCTCCACCGACAGCGCACTTATATCCAAACTGGGCGCTTCTCCCGCCGCCACTTCTGCAACTAGTTTGCCCGTAACCGGCCCCATCGACATCCCGATCATGGCGTGTCCCGCTGCCACTATGAGGTTAGCATATCTTGAGGAGCGTCCCAAAAGAGGCAAACCGTCCGGGGTACAGGGCCGCAGACCGCGCCAGACCTCCACGAGTTCGAGGTAGCCCAGGTCTACGTCGGGCATGATGAGCGGCACCGCCCGCAAAATGGCCTGTACCCGCCGCTGGTTGACCGACAAATCCATGCCGGCCAATTCGAGCGTCCCAGCAAAGCGCAGCCAATCGCCCATGGGCGTTACCCCCACCTTGGCGTCGGCCATCAAAACGGGAATGTCGGGGGCGCTAGGAGGCCGTTTAAACGTCACGCTGTACCCCTTTGCCGGCTGAATGGGCAAGCGCAAACCCAAATCCCGCCCCAGAGCAGCGGACCACGAACCTCCCGACAGCACCACTTCGCGGGCCCTGAAATCGCCGCGCGTAGTGCGGACCAGCGAAACCGCGTCTCCCTCAGTGGCAAATTCCAGCACTTCCGTTTGCGCCAGCACTTCCACCCCCTGCTTCTGGACGTACTGCGCCAGGCCTTTGACAAAGCGGTCCGGCACTATGTGGGCGTCCTGTGCGTAGTAGACCCCACCGGCGACTTCTATGCGGCTGCCCCCCACCATTTCCTGGACGCGCGCCGCGCTCAGGATTTCGACCTCCAGTCCGGCCGCGCCCAAAAATTGCCCTTCTTTTATTATTTCCTCCAATGCTTTGTCACCGCGGGCGACCATGAGCAGGCCGCGATGCTCAAAAGCAAAGTCGAGTCCTTCGTTGTGGGCGAGATCTTTATACAACTCGACGCTGGCCAGGCTCAAGTCTCGAATAATCTCCATAGACCGCCGCATGCGTTTGGCACTGCTGGCTCGATTAAATTGCCACAGCCAGGACACCAACTCGCGGTCCAGCCGCGGTTTTATATAAAATGGGCTCTCCGGGTTAAACATCCACTTCAACCCCTTGCGCACCATGCCGGGGGCGGCCAGCGGTACGCTGTGGCTGGGCACAATCAAACCGGCGTTGCCGTGCGAACTGCCCGAGCATACCTCGCCACGCTCCACCACCACCACCTGGCGCCCCAGGCAACTGAGGAAGTGGGCACTGCATATGCCAATAACGCCGCCGCCAATAACCAGTACGTCCACTTCGCGCTGCATAAACACGCTCCTCTCAGCTGCGGATCAGCCACTCCTTTACCACGGCCCAACTGTGGCGTTTTTCGCTCACCTGCAATTGCCGTCCTTTGCCGTTGGCGCGGTACGCCGCTTGCGCCCAATCGCCGGGAAAGTGCTTGCCGGTATTGTGCACCAGCAGCGCCCCGGGAGCGCAGAGGGCGGCAATACTGCGCATTCCTCCCACCGCGCGTATACCCGGCAAATAAAATTGATCTATCCAGGCCTGATCCTGGTCCGCTCGAAAACGCTGAAAATCCACTGCCGTGCGCTCGATCTCAGGCGCCAGGGCGCGGGCCACCAGACACCAGGGGCCGGCCTCCTGTATTCCCAGCAATTGCACCTTCTGCACATCCTCGCGGTCCAATAGATATTTAATTCCGGTCAGAATGTCCTGGATGCGACAGGCCGCCTTTGTCTGGTTATAGGTGGTGAAATGGGCCACGTCTTCGCGCCGCTCAAACGGCTGCAGCGGCGAACAAAATTCGCCGCTCATAAACAAATCGAGCCCCAGCACTAAATGGCCGGCAGCAAGCAAATCGGCAACAACAGACCCCGGCCTTGCCCGCCGTTGGTCGATCAAATTTGTCTTCCCCTGGGGGTGCACTACCAGCGTCGCGGTGGTGCGTTTGCGCTGCGGGCACGGCACAAAAAGCAAACCCGGCACCCGCTCCCCCGCTTCCTTGCGTCCCAATTGGAGCCGCTGCACAATATAGCTCTGGCGCCGAGATCGCCCCATATTGCGCACGTATAAATCCTCCGCCGCCGGCAATTGTGCGTTTACCGTGTGTCGCAATGCCGTGCCGACAATCTGGCGCATGCGTTTGAGGCTGCTACCATCCGTCGGGGCCAATGATCTTACCCCCTTTTCGGCGCGGGTGATGAGTGCTTCGACCAGGCCTTGGGTTTCGAGCGCATGGGCGGGCATGGCGCGGTCGTGAAAAACCCGCAAATCTTCGTCCTTCTCTACCGCAAAGGCCGGCTCGCGCCGCTTTTGACCGCTGTTGCCGGCCAGCCACTTGCCCAAGAAAGCGTAGACGGCTTCGCGGCTCTCTCTATTGTAATTGTGCGGCGCATCCACTTGCACTGCGCTCACCCGGTCTTCGGCGCCGTACAGGCGGTAGATGGCGCGCACCGCCGGGTATTCCACCTCCAGCGTATCCACCGTCCAATCGCCCGTACAGGAGACCAGTAATAAGGGCCGTGGCGCGGTGAGAGAGGCTATTTCCACGTTGTTGATGTCGAGGCGCAAATTCGCCTGATTTTCGCAAAGACAGCCACCCTGCATATGAGTGGACACCATGTTTACGGGGACGGAAACGCGAATGCGTTCGTCTACTGCGGTCAGCATAAAGGTCTGAGTGCCGCCACCCGAAGCACCGGTGCAGCCAATGCGGGCGGCGTCCACGTCTTCCAGCGCACACAAGAAATCGACGGCGCGCATGCTGTTCCACAATTGCAATCCCATCAAACCAATGCCCCACAACTCCTCGCGCTGACCTCCAAAACTACGGTGCGCAATTTGGCTGCTGTCGCAGTAACCAGCCATATCGTACGAAAACGCCACAAACCCCTGGCGCGCCAAATTGATACAGCGTCCCGGGATAGACCCCAAATCTGAATTTTCCAGCCGCCCTCTGCCCCAATGACCGTGCGGGCACACAACGCCGGGAAAAGGCCCCTTCCCCCGGGGTCGGTAGAGATTGCCGCAGACGAAAAAACCCGGCACGCTTTCAAAATACACCTTCTCCACGGTGTAACCTTGGCGCTCAACGCGGCCAAAAACCTGTGCTTTTAACGGCCCCTTGGCCGGCAGCGGCCACAACCCCATAGAAACCAGAATGCGCTGGCGAATTTCCGCCGCACGCGCTTCCCACACTTCTCGCGTCGGATAAGATTTTAACGTCCACGGCGTGTTCACGTCTTTAATATCGAGCAGGCGCTCATCGCGCACCGGACCGGGCTTGTCGAGGAATATGTGCGATAACTCAAAACTGTCCTGCGGCCTAAAACGCCCGTTGGGCGTCAACACCGCACACCCTATGGCCGCCTCTCCAGCGCCGGCGTCTAACCTAAAACGCCGCCCTTTTTTAAGCTCTATTTGCCCCACTCGCTCCCAGCACATAACACTCGGTCGGTGATAGGGCGGCTGGCTGGTGTGGCTGGCTGGCAAGGCGCGACCAGCCACTTTCACCTGCACACCGCTGCCTTCCGCCGCCCAGATCCACAGATAGTGGGTACCGCTCTTAACCGCCTGCTCACCGCGCCCCAGCAGCGCCTTGAGTTGTTCGCCTTCGTAGAATTTGGTCATAGCCTCTTCTCCCATAAAATGGCGCGGCGCGGGTCGATTAGAGGATAGACGGTATCGCCCGGGCGCCAGGTATGTCCTTTTTCTGCTGAAATGTGAATCTGCGTGCCGGCCCAATCCACCAGCAAAACCCATTGTCCCCCCATGTCTTCCGCCACCCGTACGGTCCCCGCACTGGCCCCGCCTTCGGGCGCAATGTCTTCTGGCCGCACCCCCAACAACCGGCTGCCTTCACCTGCCGTAGCCGGCATTACTGCTGCCCCCGCCGCCGCCCAGGCGCCATTTTGCCGCCGCACTTCAAGCAAGTTTATGGCCGGCTGGCCCAATTGCCGTGCCACCAGCGGCGATACGGGCTCGCAATACACCGTCCTGGGAGTGCCTACCTGCAATATTTTGCCTTCGGACAACACGGCGATGCGGTCCCCCATAGACAGGGCCTCGGCCTGGTCGTGGGTGACGTAAATCATGGGGATCCCAAGACTGCGGCGCAAGACTACCAACTCCACCCGCAGGGCTTCGCGCAATTTGGCGTCCAGATTGGTCAGCGGTTCGTCAAATAAAAAAAGCCGCGGCCGCCGCACAATAGCCCGTCCGATGGCCACCCGCTGCATCTCCCCCCCCGACAATTGGACTACCGGCCGCCCCATCAGCGACTCTATTTTTAGCAGCGAAGCAGCCCATGCCACGCGCTCGGCAATGGCTTCCGGCGTTAGCTCCCGCCCCGGTGCCCTGAGTGGGAATTCCATATTGCGCCGTACGCTCCAGTCGGGGTAGAGCGAAAAGTTTTGAAAGACAAACGCCATGTCGCGCGCCGCCGGCGTCAAATGGGTGATGTCCTCGCCGCCAAAAACTATTTGACCTGAATCCGCCTCTTCCAAACCTGCGATGGTGCGCAATAAAGTCGTTTTGCCCGCCCCAGTGGGCCCCAACACCACCAATAGCTCATCGCTCTCTACCTCTAAATTGATATCGCACAGGGCTTCCAAATCGCCAAATTGTTTAACTATACTTTTTAATTCGAGACTATCCGCCACTAGAGTTTCTCCCCTGTATCGGCGGCAAAAAAGCGCACGTGTTCTTCCTCAAAATACAGCCCCACTTGCCCCCCTAAACCATAGTTTTCGCCATCCCCAGTCCGCAGTGCCAAACGACCGCAGGGCGTGTCCACGTGAATGTTTCGGCAAGACCCCAGATACTCGTCCATTACCACTTTGCCGGCAATGGTTCCAGGCTCGCCTACTTTTACAAACTCCGGCCGCACTCCCAATACCGCTGGACCCTGTGGCAAAGTTCGCTCCAGGGGGCAGTGCACGGTGCCGTTCGCCGCGACAAAACGGGTTTGCCCCTTTTCAAAGACCAATTCGCCGTCGATAAAATTCATGCCCGGGCTGCCGATAAAATGGGCGACAAAAAGATCGGCCGGTTCATCGTACACCTGTGCCGGTGGGCCAATCTGACGCACCCGCCCGCCCTCCATAACCACCACGCGGTCGGCCAGACTCATGGCCTCTTCTTGATCGTGGGTAACGTACAGGGTCGTCACCCCCATTGCCAATTGCTGGCCCCGAATCAGTTCGCGCATTTCCAAACGGCGGTCGGCGTCCAGCGTGCCTAAGGGTTCGTCCATGAGGTACAATTGCGGCGTGCGCACCATGGCGCGCGCCAGCGCCACGCGCTGCTGGTCGCCGCCCGACAATTGCGCCGGGTAGAGCGCCCCCAGCGCCTCCAGTCCCAAACGCCCTAGGATCTCGCCCACTCGCCGGTCGCGCTCGCCGCGCTCTACGCCCATGCTCTGTAGCGGAAAGGCAATATTGTCGCGCACACACAGGTGCGGATAGAGGGCGTAAAACTGAAACACAAAGCCAACATCTCGCGCCATTGGGGGCAGGTGGGTAATGTCCTCCCCGTCCACGGCAATGCGCCCCTCCGTAGCCTGTTCCAATCCGGCGACCATGCGCAAAGTAGTGGTCTTGCCGCACCCCGAAGGCCCCAGGAGCACGACAAACTCTGCCTCGGCACACTCCAGATCTATGCCCCGTACCGCGACCGTGCCGTCGTCGAACGTTTTGCGCACTTGCTCGATTTCGAGAAAACTCACGGCGGCGTTTTCCCCTCCAATTGCAAGTGCGATGTCACAATGTGCAAAATGGTAAAACCCGCCGCGATAAAAAAGCCATAGCGGAACCCCTCCCGCCACCACGGCTGCAACATGCAGGCAATGCCCACCCCCATGCCCAAGCGCGCCGCAATATCCAGCCAGCGCTTCATCGCTTAATCGTCCCAAAGGTGACGCCGCGCAGCAAGTGGCGTCGCACTAACACCGTAAAAACCACTATGGGCAAAACAAAAAGCAGCGCCCCGGCGGCGATCTGCGGCCAGGGCAACCCCTGCACATTGCCTTGCAAACCGGCAAAGTACACCGGCACCGTAACCGCCTCTTGATTGTTTAAGGTCATGGCAAAACCGTATTCGTTCCACGCCGAGATCAAACAGAACACCGCCGTGACCGCCATCCCCGGCGCCGCCTTGGGCAAGATTACCTGCGCAAAAGCCTGCAGACGCGGATAGCCGTCCATCAACGCCGCCTCCTCGTAGGCGCGCGGAATTTCGTCGATGAAGCCCTTCATCAACCACACCGCCAGCGATAAATTAAACGCCGCGTAGAGCCCAATGAGCCCCAGGTGGGTATTTTGCAGATCGAATTCCCGATACATCATCAGCACCGGCACCACCACCGCCAGCGGCGGCAAAAAGCGCGTCGACAAGATAAAAAACAACCAGTCCTGCGCCCCAGCTATGCGAAAGCGGCTAAAGCCATAGGCACAGGCCGTGCCCAGCACCACGGCGGCGAGGGTACTGCAAAAGCCAATGATTACACTATTGCCCAGATAGTAAAAAAAGGTGTATTTGGCACCGGCATACACCTGACTCAGGCCGCGATAGCCGTCCAAATTGGCGCCAAAATAGACGCTCGAGCGCGGCGTTAGCGTGGCGCTCGTCGGTATAAATTTTGCCTGCACGCTAATGCTGTCCTCGCGCGCCTTAAAAGACGTGAGCCCCAACCACCCCAAAGGCAGCGCCGCAATGCAAAAATAGACGGCAATAAAAAGCCAGCGCAGCATTTTCATGATGCGCCCACCCCCTCCTTCTTTTGCAGCGCACTCAAATAGCGTATAAACACACTGGCCAGGACGATGACCACCACCAAGACGATATAAGAATAAGACGTGCCCAACCCCACCTTGCCGTCGCGAAACACCACCTGGTAGAGCAACGCACTCAGCGTTTGGGTAGCCCCGTCGTTGGGCCCGGTCACCGCCATCACCAAATCGAACTGTTTGAGCGCGTCGGTGGCGCGCAGCAGCACGGCCAGCCCCAATAAGGGGGCGCACATCGGCAAAGTGATGCGACGGAACACCGTCCACCGACTGGCCCGGTCGATGGCGGCGGCTTCGTAAATATAGGCGGGAATGGCGTTGAGACTGGCCAGGGCGATGAGCATCATAAACGGCGTCCACATCCACACGTCGATGAGTAGAATGGAAAAAAATTTGAGATCCGGATTGGTGAGCCACTGCGGTTGGCCCAGGCGCAACAGACCCAGCACCTGGTTGAACACACCGTAATCGCCGTTGAGCACCAGTTTCCAGTACAACCCCATCACCGCCTGCGGCAGCATCATGGGCACCAAAAACACGGTGAGCACTACCGCCTTGGCCTTAAAACGCGGCCGCAGCGCCAGCGCCAGGGCAAAACCCAGCACCAATTCTATGGCCACGGCCAGAAAAACAAAAAGCGCCGTCGTGCGCAATGCCTCGGCGTACTTGGCCATGCGGAAGACGATTTTGTAATTGAGCGCGCCGATAAATTGATAATCGCCGCCGATCAGTTCGGCATTGGTAAAGCTGAGCACAATGCTGTAGACCAGCGGAAAGATGTTCATGGCGATGAGCACGAAGAGAGCCGGCCCCACAAAACCGTATTTCATCCAGTCGCGGCGCCGGCCCTTTGCCAAGGCGGCCAATCTCCCCTCCTATTTGAGTAACCCGGCCTGCATCAGGATGAGTTCGTGCTCTTCGGCCAGGGCGTCAAGGGCCTCTTTGGCGCTCTTTTCGCCGTCGAGGGCTTCGCCCAGGTAGCGCACTGCGGCAGCCAGCAATTCGTTGTACACCGGTACGTTCCAAAAATCCTGCAGATAATCCAGCGATTCGGCAAACGTCGCATTGTAGGGCGAGGCCTGGCGAAACGCCTCGCTGCCCAGCAATTCGGTGTTGGCGGTAAAAGCGCCGGGGTAGGTGATCCACTTCTTCTGCACCTCGGTCTGCTGGAACCAGGCGATGAACTGTTTGGCCAATTCCTGCTGCGCCGCCGAAACCTTGGTGGAAATGCTAAACCCCTGCCCGCCCAGGCTTATCACCCGGCGGCCGTCGTGACCGGGCACCTTAAAAAACCCAACCTGTTCACCCATATTGGCGACAATGCCGGGGTAGAAGGGAAAGTAGTTGACCATCATGGCGGTGGAACCATTGCTAAAAACGTCGAGGCTGTGAAAATAGTCCGAGCTGGCCCCTCCCGGGGGCCCAAGGGCCACCAATTGGCGCATGAATTCCAAGCCCGCAACCGCTCCCTCGTTGTTGAGCAAGCCCTGCACCTTAAAGGTCTTGGCATCGCCCCAGGCCCCACCCCACGACCACAAGAAGGGCTGAAACCCCATGACGATGGAATCGTAGCCGCGACCGGTCAACAGCGATACGCCGTAGCGCTTTTGCTCGGGGCGGTGAAAAAACTCGGCAATATCGCGCAGTTCTTCCCAGGTGTCCGGCGCGCCCAGCTGACGCCCGTACTTCGTTTTAAACACCACCTGCTCCGCCGCGTCTTCAAACCAATCTCTGCGGTAGACAAAACCTATTGCATCGGTTTCGCAGGGCGCCGCGTAAAAGCGCCCGCTACCCGCCGGGTACTCGCACAAATAGCGCGCCGCCCGAGGGTGGATACTGTTCATGTCCACCGTTTCTTTGACCCAATCGGTCAATTCGAGGTAGAGTCCCTTGGTGGCCCCGCGGCCTATCCACTGGCTATCGCCCACGACGATGTCGAAGTCGGTTTGTTTGTTGCCAAAATTTAAGAAGACCTGATCCTGGTAGGAGGGCCAGGGGATCTGGCGCACCTCCACGCCAATGCCGGTCTCCTTGGTAAAATCCTGGGCCAACTCCTGCAATCCGGCGGCCGGATCCCACTGCGCCCACCAGATGGTGATGGATTTTTCCTGGGCAAAACCGGCCTGGGCCAGCAGCGCCGCGCAAAGGACTGCGGCGTATCTGATTTTTGTTTTCATGTTCTCCTCCTATCTCAAAAATTCTCGCCCCCGCTCAACTGCCGCGCAGTAAAATAACCAGAATCGCAAGGCGCTCCAAATACACTCAATAAAGTATTGACAAGTTCGATCTCTATCGCCATGCTATGGTAATCGTTCACTGCCAATATACCAGAGCAAAAATATGATTGTTCAAGAACAATTGCACACCGATCGCATCAACGACGAAAATCTGAGCTTTTTTAAAGCCATCGGCGTCGATTACCTGACCATCAATCCTCTGCCCGAAGACATTTTTGACCAGGCCGAGTGGACCGACTATTTCACAACCAAGAAAGCCCAGGCCGAGCGCCATGGACTCAGGCTGTACAACGCCGCCATGAGCGGCCCCGACGAAATTACCCTTGCCCTGCCCGAACGCGACCGCAAAATTGAGCAGTGGTGCAATATACTGCGCGCCATGGGCGCCGCCGGCGTGCCCACTCTGGGGTACAATTTTAAACCTATAGGCAATTTTCGCACCACTTCGGCCTACGGTCGCGGCGGTGCCCGCTACAGCACATTTGATTACGAAGAATTTGAGCAAAACGTGCCCTCCCACCCCGACAAACAAATTGGCGAAGCGCAAATGTGGGAACACATCGAATACTTCCTGCAACGCATTGTGCCGGTGGCCGAGGAAAACAACGTGCGCCT
This sequence comes from uncultured bacterium, assembly GCA_964012055.1. Taxonomy (GTDB): domain Bacteria; phylum Latescibacterota; class UBA2968; order UBA8231; family UBA8231; genus CAXGRO01. The sequence goes on along the minus strand of CAXGRO010000007.1, from coordinate 8,510 downwards.
GGCCCTGCACCCCGACGATCCGCCCATTCCCGAACCCATGGCCGGCGCCGCCCGCATCGTTTCCACTTTGGATCAGTACAAACGCATTTTTGGCCTGGTGCCAAGCCCCTCAAACGCCATGCTGTTCTGCCAGGGCTGCGTCACCGAGATGGGCGTTGACGTATTTGCCGCCATCCGCGAAATTGGCGGCCTCGACAAAATTGTCTACGTCCACTTTCGCAACGTGCGCGGCACTCCGCGCAATTTTCAGGAAGTGTTCCTCGACGAGGGCGATATAGATATGTTTGAAGCCATGCAAACCTATAAGGATATTGGCTTTAACGGCCCTTTTATGATGGACCACACGCCCCACATTCCCAACAACCACAACAGCCGCGAAGGCTACGCTTTTGCCGTAGGTTACATTCGCGCTATGATTCAGGCGGTTTACAGATAACGCCCGCCACGTATTAACCGCAGGAGTAAATTTATGTCAGAAGTTAAAGGCACCGAATCCGCTGTCCAAACTGCTACAGCCCCATCTGAGGTCTCCATTGCCCAACCCAAGGGCGATTACGCCCGCCTCATTCACGCAGTCCTCAAAGACTCAGAAATCCCGTGTGCTTTTATTTTTCCCTCCGGCGAGCACTTACACCTGGGACCGGCTGCAGAACCGGCGTTCACCGTCACCTTTAATAATGATAAGGTATTGAAGAAGGGCCTCGAAGAATATGCCGTTGGCCAGGCCTATATTAATGGAGATATTGAAGTTGAAGGCGATATGCGCAGTTTTTTTGAGATTCGCCGCTACTTCAAGCGCCCGGTCAGTTCCGCCTTTATGTTCAAGATGTGGTTGCGCATGTTCTTGCGCAATCCCATCAAACTCAACCGCGAATCCATTTCGCAACACTACAATTTTGGCGACGATTTCTACTTGGCTTTTGTCGACCGCAAATACCACCTCTATTCCCACTGCCACTTCCACAGCGACGACGAGAGCCTCGAAGAAGCCGCCGAGCACAAGTTTGAAACCATGGCCAAGGCCCTGCAACTCAAGCCGGGCATGCGCTTGCTCGACATTGGCGCCGGCTGGGGTGCCGTGACCCGCTATGCCGGCCCCCGCGACATCCACGTCACCTCGCTCACCATCGCCGAAGACTCGCACCGGCTGCACCAGGACCTGATTCAGACCAACAACCTGACCCACTGCGAAAATCGCCTGGAGGATTTCCTCGAGCACACTCCCGACGAGCCCTACGACGCCATTGTAATTTTTGGCGTCATCGAACACATTCCCCACTACCGGCGCTTTGTCCAACAGGTGTGGAATTGCCTCAAGCCGGGCGGCCGCATTTATCTGGACGCCTCGGCGGTAGAAGAAAAATACCGGGTGAGCAATTTTGTGCGCCAATACATCTATCCGGGCACCCACACCTATCTCTACCTGCCCGATTTGGTCCAGGAATTCCTGTTAAACGGCTTTAAGGTATTGGAAACTGTGGACGAGGGACACGATTACGACCTCACCCTGCACCACTGGGCCTCGCGCTTTGAAGCCAACCGCGAAGTGGTGGTCAAACGCTGGGGCGAAAAGGTTTTTCGCGCTTTTCGCATGTATCTGTGGGGCGGCTCGCACGCCATGCGCGTGCACACCCTGCAGGCCTACCACGTGGTGGCCGAGCGCAAGGAAATTCCGGGTATCCGGCCCGGCCTAATCAAGCGTATCCGCTATTTTATCCGCAGCCTCACCTAGGCCTTAGCCGCCGCCTCAATCGCCTTGGCCATCCCCTTGATGCGGCGGCGCGTATTGTCCGGGTGCATGCCAATGAGCACGCTGCGGTCCAGGATCTTGAGCGAATCCTGACACATGTCCATGCTGTACTTGACTTTACACTTCTTATTGGCGGCAATCTTAAACGGGTCCAATGCCGGGTGATGCGCCCCCTGGTAGCGCAGGATGGGATCCCAGTAAGTGTAGACGTGGCGCCCCGTGTCCAGCGGTAAAAACGCCCCCACTCCTGCTCCATTCAAGGCATTTGAAAAGGTCCTTGCAGCCTTCTCACTTCTAAAGCGAAATCCTAAATGGGTGCCGCATTCATAGTCTAAACTATTATTTTTTATAGATTTTAGCCCTACATTTTCGCCAACTTCCAACAGCTCTTTCTTGTGCGTCCGCATTTTGGCGAGCATGCCTTCCACCCGCCGCAACTGCACATTGAGAATAGCCCCCTCAAACTCGGAGGCGCGAAAGTTGTGGCCGGCAAATTGCAATTCTTCGCGTCTCTCCTCTGGATTCCAATAATAAGAACAGCAATCGACCGCCACTGAAGCGCGGTTGAAGGCAGTTTCATCGCTGGTGGCAAATCCCCCTCCTTCGCCACAGGTCATATTTTTAAAAAAATTAAAGCTGAAGGTCCCCACGTTTCCTATAGCTCCCAGCATCTTGCCTTCGTACCCACCCCCCACCGCCTGACAGGCATCTTCCACCACCAGCAAATTGTATTTGCGCGCCAAGCGCATGATTCTCTTCATATTGCAAGGCAAACCAACCATGTGCACCGGAATGATGGCCCGCGTGTATTTGGTGATGCGCCGCTCCACATCGGCCGGCGACAAGGTCAATGACTGGTCCACATCGGCCACCACCGGAATAGCTCCGGCCGCCAGCACTGCCAGCGCCGTTGCCATATATGTATAGGCCGGCACTATGACCTGGTCGCCCGGCCCCACCCCCAAACCCACCAAGGCGGCATAAATGGACGTGGTACCGCTATTGGTCATGCGCGCGTATTTTAAACCCAAATGCCGGGCCCAACCGGCTTCAAAACTCTCGCATTCACTACCGCCGTAGCGATACATTTTGCCGCTTTCAATGACTTTGCGAATGCGCTTTATTTCTGCCTCACCCATGCGATACATATTGTTTCTCCTTTCAATAAACTATTTGACATATCTCTCTTAATCTATTGTACAATAATTAATTGCACCCATTTCCTCACTGAATTTATAAGATGTAATTCAGCGGCTTCCCGCAAATCTCCAACAGAGATTATACGCTCTTTTATTTCCCCCCGCTCCAACAACTCTGCCCGCAAAGTCCCCCCCAACAACCCGCATTGAAGGGGAGGCGTGAATTTTTCGCCGTCAAATACGGCAACCACATTGCCATTGCAACACTCGGTGACTTCGCCGCGTTCGTTGTAGAGCAGAACTTCGTCGCCTTCGGGATGTTGCGCTAGATGCTTACCGTAGACATCTCTATGTGTCGTCTTATTAAACAGAAAGGGGTCGCCGCTGTTTACCGGCTGCTTGGCGATGTGCACGCGCAGGGCCGCTGCAATGGTCTCTGCTTGCAATTTGCAACATTGCGCCGCTATATTTCCCTGGCGCCCCACGGTCAGACGCACCCTATACACTCCCTGGTCCAAATTGGCACTCACTGCCTGCAAATACCGCTCTATCTCTGCTAGATCGCAACAAAATCCAAAATAGCGCGCCGACATCTCCAAACGCTGTAAATGCCGCTCCAGCAGATAAAAGCCCTCTCCCGTATCGTAGCGCAACGTCTCCAGTAAATCAAATTCGGGCCGCCGACTAGTCAAGACCCTCGCTTTTACCAGGCACTCGCCATATTCCCCCTCCTCAGACGAATCCCAGGTAATGCCGCCGCCCACGCCAAATTCGGCCTGGCGCGTTTCCCGATCCAGACACACCGTGCGAATGGCCACATTAAAACAAGCTTCCGGGCCCGGAGACACATACCCAATGCACCCGGTGTAGGGCCCTCGCGGCCCCTTTTCCAACTCGCCAATGATCTGCATGGTCCGCACCTTGGGCGCCCCGGTTACCGAGCCACAGGGAAACAGCGCCGCAAAGAGATCGACCAATCCCACCTCCGGCCGTTTAATCGACCGGATAGTAGAAGTCATCTGCCACACCGTTTCATAGCGTTCTACCTCCCACATACCCTCAACCAATACGCTGCCGGACAACGAGATACGCCCCAGATCATTGCGCAGTAAATCAACGATCATGGCGTTTTCTGCCCGATTCTTGGGAGACTCGTATAAATTTTGCGCCAACGCCTCATCTTCTTCCCACCAGCGCCCGCGCTCCTGCGTCCCCTTCATCGGCCGCGCCTTTAATTCCCCCTCTCGCAGCGAGAAAAACAACTCGGGCGAAGCCGAGAGCAAACGGAACCGGCCCATATTCACATAGGCACAATAAGCCCCTCCCTGGGCCTGACATAGATCCGCATAAAACCTCCGGTCATCGCCCTCAAACTCGGACTCGAGCTTAAACGTATAGTTGACCTGATAGGTATCCCCCGAGGCTATATACTCCCTAATCTGGCGCAAATCCCTGTCGTACGTGCCCCGCGAGATCGCCGGCGCCCATTCCCTTATCGAATACCCACCCCCTGACTGCAGCTGTCCCGCCTCCACTTCCCTGCGCTCCTCATATAGCCCAAACCACAGCAGTGGCCATTCCCCAGCTTCCCGCGTCACCAGCGCCCCGTCCAACCCCCCTGCCGCTTCATAAGATACAAACCCTGCCGCATGCAATCCCCGCCCCACCGCCTGTTCTACTTCAGCGAGAGCAGGCCGCACCTCTTCTGCTCTTCTTGCCTGCACCTGCCCGCGCAATCCCACAAAAGCATAGGAGGCCCTATCGCCGTCGGCTACATAGGATTCAAGCAAAACTTCAGGTTCCAACTAAACCCTCAATCAACTTACAAAACTATTTGTGTAGCAATGTTTTACAGACAATAATAACACCAAAAAATCAACCACTTGCCCCCTTGGATGACCAAATCGATCCAGTGGTATACGTATTGCGCTCTGAACAGAGAAACTCTATCACCTCGGCCATTTCTTCGGGATCTGCATAGCGCCCTATGGGAGTGCCTGGATTTTTGAGAAATTCCTCTGAAAAACGCGGCACCACCATATCGGTCAACGCCCGCCCCGGCTCAATGCCATTGACAAACACCCCCTGCTGCGGCCAAGCATTGCCCAGCGATTGTATGAAAGTGTACACCGCCCCCTTGGACACACAATAGGGCACCTGATTCGGACTTCCCTGCCGCGCCCCCGATGTAATGGTCACACAACGGCCCCATTCTCTTTCCAGCATATGGGGTATGGCCGCCTGATGAGCATAATACACCCCGTATACATTGATGCGCAATACCTTGTCAAACTGTGCCGCCGACTGCTCGAAGAAGGGCGCTTCCAATCCCAGAATGCCAGCGCAACACACCAATATGTCCAGCCGCCCAAAAGCATCCACAACTTGCTGTACCGCAGCGTGCACAGCCGCTTCGTCAGTGACGTCAGTCTGGACATATAACCCTTTCTGTCCCAGATTATTAACTTCTTCTATTACATCTTCCCCTTGATCTTCCAATACATCCAGAATGGCAACATCTCTGCCCTCCTCGGCAATGCGCAGTACCGCCGCTCTACCTAACCCCCGCGCGCCCCCTGTCACTACCGCCACGCGCCGCTCTTTGGGCGCGGCAAACCGCAAATCGGCCATGTTTACCTCCACAGATGGTCCTATAGATTACTGGCAATCCCAAACGAACAATACCTCCCCTCTTGCCCCCCGCTCCCAATCGGCCCATAATATAACCCCTTGATTAACCCCATCAATAAATCGACCGGGAGCGCACCGTGAAAATAGATAAAATCGAATCTTTTCTCATCGACTCCAGTTACGTCTGCCGCATCCACACCGATACGGGCCTGAGCGGCATTGGCCAATCGGCTTGCTGGGGTTACCCCGAGGCCGTGCAGAGCATTGTAGCGCGGGGCATCGACTACCTCGTCGGCCAAGACCCCCTGCGCATCGAACACCACTGGCAACACCTCTACCGCATGGCCCCTTTTAGAGGCACCGCCCTCTCCGGTGCCATCAGCGCCCTCGACATCGCCCTGTGGGATATTAAGGGCAAACACTTTGAAGTGCCCGTATGGGAGTTGCTGGGCGGTTATTGCCGCGACAAAATCCGCCTGCACCTGCTTGCCGGCGGCAGCACTCCAGAGACTATGAATCAAATAGCCAAAGATGCTGTTGCCGAAGGGTTTACCGCACTTAAATTCGACCCGCTCGTAGGTGATTACCAAGACATGACGCAAGCCAGACTCATACAAACGGCGGTCGATATCACCGATGCGGCGCGCCAGGGCGGCGGCCCCGACGTCGATCTCATAATTGAACTCCACCGCAAACTCACGCCCCTGGTCGCCGTCCCCCTGGCCGAAGCCCTGACTCCTTTCCACCCCTTTTTCATCGAAGACCCCATTCAGATAGACAGCATCGCCTCCCAGGGCGGAATCGCCCGCAAAGTCAATGTGCCGGTGGGCAATGGCGAGCGCCTGACCTCGATCTGGGAATTCCGCGAATTGCTTGAAGGCGGCGGACCGCAATACGTGCGCCCCGACGTGGGCCTGGCCGGCGGCCTGAGTCACTGCAAGAAAATCGCCGCCATCGCCGAATCGCACCACTGCGCCGTGGTCACCCACAACTTCCTGGGCCCCTTGCTCACCGCCGCCTCGGTTCACTTAGATGCCAGCATTCCCAATTTTATCACCCAGGAATACACCAAGCGAGACGAAACAGAAGACTTTGCCGTGTACAAGTCATCTCTACGCCGCGAGGGCGGTTACATCCTTTTGCCGCAAGACCCCGGCCTGGGTGTGGAATTAAACGACGATCTGATCGACGCGACTCAACTAAAATGCCTCAATACATCTCAAACCCCGCTGCGCCTGGACGGATCTGTAGCTTATGCAGTGTAAAAAGTAGAAAGGCCTATATTAAAGCAGCCCAGTCTTTTACCTATCGATTATTCATACTGTAATCTGGGCCATATGCGCTCAATCTGGTCCTTGCTGAGAACGCCAATCATTGTCCCAAAATCCCCAGTCCAGGACCTCTCCCCCATCATATACTAGGTAGTCGGGAATCAATTGCATGTCTAAGTGACTGCCCCAACAGATCGCATCCGGGGTCGATCCCCCGTGCACAGCGGCGTAACGCGCCGGATTGAGTGGATGGGGAAAGACGGCAATAACACCCAGCTTATCTCCACGATACGTATTGTCCGCCAACAGGATAGAGCCATCTCCGCATTCGACGGGTAAATCCTTTCCTAGCTTGTTCCAGGTTCCGTTTGAGCGCTCATTGCCGTAGAGCAGCAGATTGCTCGCCGTTAAATCGCCTACCTCACTATCGGCGATTACCGGCAAGTCGAGCCAGTTCTCCCCCATGATGCCACCGCGGTGCACCCCGCCGTTGCGCGAGCGAAAATAGCCCTGTGCGTGGCTGGCCACCCACTGATTAAAATAAGTTTCCTCTTCCGTGCCTTTGGTGCCGGGCACCAATAAAAGAGATTCGTGGAATACATCCCCTAACGGCCCCGCACAACCGCGCCGTTTTTCTGTTGCCAGATCGACCGCCCCCAAGTGCCAACGCCCATCTGGGTTGTGGCGAAACGTTTGCCGTTTCCCCAGATCTACATCGCCCACACTCTGTCCATCTATCTCGACGACCACCGTCCCCTGAGCACTGGGTCCCAAGGAGAGCGTACGCACTCCTTCTGTGCGCACACTCAGATTTCCCTGGCTCAATCCAGCATCGACCAGCCCCCTCTCGCCATAGTGCTCTAATTGATCTATTTCCACCCAATACGCCCGATTGTGGCGCAATTGGTGCGTCGCCAGCACAACGCGGCTGGGGTCTTGCACTTTGCGCTGGTCGAGCAACCAAAGCACAACCTCTTCCCATATCGCCTCCCCGCGGCAATCGTGTCCCGTTTTGGGGACTTCCGTATATCTGTGCACCAGCCCTCGTTCCCCCATCCGTTGCGCCATCTGCCGCGAATGCTGCACTGGCACCCCGCCTCCCACCGCCCGGTCCCACTCCCCGTGCACCATCCACACCGGTATATGTTCGAGGTTTTCCACCAATAGCGCCGCCGATCGCGCCCGCCAGGAAGCCTCTTCCCAAGGGTGCATGTGAAAAGTATAGCCCCCCGGCTTCTCCCAGAGCCGGTAATCGCAATAACCGCAAAACGGCGCCGCCGCAGCAAACAAATCTGGATAGTGGGAAATCAAATACCAGGTTGCCGCTCCCCCCATTGACGCACCGGTGATAGAAATCCGCTCTCGGTCGATAGCGTAGTGGGCCGCAACGTGTTCAATGGCCTCCAACACATCCACCTCCCCATAATTCTGATACACTGTGCCCGGCCCCCTCCCCGTCGGCCGCAATACCACACAGTCGCGTCCGTGGCGAGCAGCTATGCCGGCTATTTCTTCGGTTTGTGCCAGCGCCCCCGGCAAATTGGCAATGGCCCCCGGACTCACCTCCAAGATCAGCGCCTTGGGCTCATCCGAGGTATTGGTGGCGCAAACTGCGCAGGGATGGAGTTGCCCGTCTACGGGCGAACGAAAATACTGCAGTTCAGCTCGCGGTTTCACCTCGCCACCTCATAATACAATACTGTGGACAATTTTTGTAAG
>CAXGRO010000006.1:0-33721 GCA_964012055.1 uncultured bacterium | reverse complement strand
GGCCCTGGGACTCACAAAGCACCAGAGGCAAGGCCGCCACCCACCTGAGCCACCAAGCTAACTCCCAACCACCAAAACACCCCAAACTCAGCAATAGCACTATTTTAATATCTTAGAACTAAAGCGCTTCAACCAAAATTTCCGCCCAATGCCGCGCCTTCCGCCCGGTAGCATCGGCAATCTGGTGGCGACACGAAGTCCCCACCGCCGCCACCTCCCACTCATCCCCGGCCTCTTCAATAACTTTAAAGAGACGCTCCTCACCCGCCTTCATCGACACGTCGTAGTGTTCCTTTTCGTAACCAAAGCTGCCGGCCATGCCGCAACAACCCGAGGCAATTTCCCGCACCTCAAAATTGGGTGGTAAATCCAACACTTGTAAGGTAGCCCCTGTGCCCACCAGCGCCTTCTGATGGCAGTGCCCGTGCACAAGAACCTTGCGATTGGTGCCGGTAAATTCGAGATCCAAGGCGCCCTCGCCCGCCAATTTAGCCAAAAATTCTTCTAACATAAACGTCTGCTCTGCCACAATCTTGGCGCGCGGGTCATCGGTCAAGTCTAGATAGTCGTCGCGCAACGTCAAAATACAACTGGGCTCTAGGCCAATAATGGGCAGGCCCTGTTCAGCATATGGAGCCAAGACCTCGACATTCTTGCGGACGTGCTCTACGGCTTGGCCTAAAAAACCTTTGGATATGAGCGGCCGACCACAACATTCCTTGCGCTCCGCCAGCACCACTTCAAAGCCGGCGCGCTCTAGAATTATTGTGGCCGCCATGCCAATTTGCGGCTCGCTGAACTCGATAAATGTGTCGTTGAAAAGCACCACCTTACCCCGAGAGCCAGGACGGACTTGGTGGCGCTTGGTCAGCCAGGAAGAAAAACGCTGGCGCGTAAAACGCGGCAATTTGCGCCGGCGGTCGATGCCGACGAAAAGATCCATTAGCCAGCGGTTGAGAACACTTCTGGCGACCCAATTGGACAGCGGCGCCAGGGCCGAAGCCAGGCGGCCAATTTTGTGAATCTTGGCAAAGAGGTGGGAGCGCAGCGGATAGCCGTGCTCTTTGTGGTAGTGGGCCAAAAATTCGTATTTGAGCTTGGCCATGTCCATATTGGAAGGACATTCGGATTTGCAGGCCTTGCACTCCAGACAAAGATCCATCACCTCATAGAGTTCGCGGCTGTTCAAACCCTGGGCGTCGAGTTGCCCCGACAAAGCGGCGCGCAAGGCGTTTGCCCGGCCGCGGGTACTGTGTTGCTCTTCCAGCGTCGCCATGTACGAAGGGCACATGGTCCCCACCAACTTCTTGCGGCATTGCCCCACCCCCGAACACAATTCTACAGCTTCCTGAAAACCGCCCTCTGCCGAAAAGTCAAAATAGGTCGATACGGTTTGGGCGGGGTAGTCCTCGCCATAGCGCAAATTCTCGTCCATTTTGGCCGCATCGACAATTTTGCCGGGATTCATAATACTCTGCGGATCAAAGGCCCTTTTCACCTGGCCGAACGCCTCGACCATTTGCGGCCCAAACATTTTGAGAATCCACTCGCTGCGCGCTAACCCGTCGCCGTGCTCGGCCGACATGGCCCCGCCGTATTCCAAAACCATGTCGCTCATGCGATCTTCCAACAAGCGCAAGGTTTCGATCCCCTCGCGTTTCTTTAGATCTAGAATAGGCCGAATGTGCAACACGCCGACGCTGCAATGCGCGTAGTACACGGCTCTAACGCCGCACTCGGCCATCAACGCCTGTACGCGCTCTACGTACTGGGGCAAATGCTCGGCCGGAACGCAGGTGTCCTCCACGCCGGAGGTGGGCTTGGCGTCTCCTTTCAACCCCATTAGCAATCCCAGCCCGGCCTTGCGCAGATCCCACATATTCTTTTGCGCTGCGGCATCCTCGGCCCTCACATATGCGTATCCCAGACCGGCCTGGCGCAGCCGATCTTCCAGCAGGTCCATTTTTTCGCCCAATTCGGCCTGACTAGCGCCGTAGTATTCGACAAAGAGCAGCGCCTGTGGGTCGCCCTGGAGAAAGTGGCGCCGCCGCACGTGCTCAATGGACCCCTTGGTCTGGTCCAGCAGAATCTTATCGGTCAATTCAATAGCCGCCGGCCCGGTTTCCAACGCCACGATATTGGCTTTCATAGCCTCAATAAGGTCTTCAAAATGACAGGCTACTAAAGCCGTGTGGGCGGGCAAATCCTCCAGATTGAGTTTGGCTTCTACCACGGCGCACAAAGTTCCCTCGGAGCCCACTGCGATTTTGCTCAAATCAAAGACCGTTTCAGCACCGACAAAGGCATCGAGATTGTACCCCGAAACCCGTCTCATAACTTTGGGAAAGCGCTTTTTAATTTCGTCGGTATTTTCGTTGGCTAGGCGCCGCACAGCGCGATAAATCTCCCCTTCCAGATTGTTTTGCGCCGCTTTTTTTTCATATTCGTCTTCGCTCACCGGCCCCAGAACTGTTTGGCTGCCATCGGCCAGAACCACCTTCAGTTCGAGCACGTGGTCTATGGTCTTGCCGTACATTATAGAGTGAGCGCCGCACGAATTGTTGCCAATCATGCCGCCGATATTGGCCCGACTGCTGGTGGCCACGTCCGGCCCAAAGAGCAGGCCATAAGGTTTGAGGTAGGCATTAAGTTCATCTAGCACCACGCCCGGCTGTACCCGAACCCACTTCTCCTCCTGGTTGAGTTCGAGGACGCGGTTCATGTACTTGGACAGGTCCAGATGAATAGCCGCACCCACGGACTGACCGGCCAGGCTGGTCCCGCCGCCGCGCGGTAAAATGGGCACCTGGTGGCGATGGGCCAACTCCACGGTCTGTACCACGTCAGCAATGTTTTTAGGAACCACTAACCCCAGCGGCTCCATTTCGTAAATACTGGCATCGGTGCGGTAGAGCATTTTTGATACATTATCGAAACGCACTTCACCAGCCAGTCGCTGATTTAACTCATTAATTAGATCGGGATGCGCCTGAGACACGTTTGAATCCTTCAAATAGGTGTAATTCCAGAGGATGGGATTAAATCTGTTTTTGCGACAAAAAAATTAAGCAGGGCCTCTTGCAGCGTCAAATTATCTGTTTTTTATTTGACCTTTCCCGAGGTCGAGTTTCCACATTGTCTGCCCAGAGCGTTTTACCCCTCACTTCTCTGACAGAAAAGCCATTGCAAAAACACGAGAGCCACACTGCCAGAATCTTTTAGGACGAAAACTTGCTTTTTGTCATCGTATAACGCTTCCAAGGTTATGGCGCTAAGTTCATTCCAAACAAAATGTACTTTTTTTAAAAAAATCCTCTATATCGCGTTGACAAATAATCTCCGGCACAATATATTGCCTGCCAACCACGTGGTTAGCGCGCGAAAGAGGGGGCTTCCGGGAAAAGGGGAGATCGCGGAAGTCCCCGATTTTTTTTTGCCTCTCCCGCCGCTTCCAGCCCGCCATGGATCCGTTTATCAACGTTGAAATTTTCGATCAAACCTACCGACTTCGCTGCGATGAAGCCAATGCCGAGTACATCCAGCGCGCCGCCGCTTATCTTGATCAAAAGATGCGCGAGGCGGCCTCGGGAGGGGCCCGCAAAACCCTCGACGTTGCCATTCTGGCCGCCATGAACCTGGCCGAAGAAGTACTCGAAACGCGGCAGCAAAAAGACAGTTTGCTGGACGAAGCCGATCAACGCATCGATGATTTTACCCGCCTGCTCGACGAGAGCCAGAATTTATTAGACGACCCCAACGATCCGCCCGCCGAACCGCCCGCCCCCCGCTTCTGAACTTACCGCATCAACATTTTATTTCTACTGGATTTCTGCACATGCCCCCACAAGAACAGAAGGCGTTCTTTGCCGACCAGGGTTATCTCGTAGTCACCAACCTGCTAACACCACAAGAAGTGGAGGAGTGTCAGCGCGAAATTGATCGCCTACACCAGGTGGCGGCCCAATTGCAGCGCCAGGGGGAACTGGCTGCCAGCACTTTCCAGTGCGAACCTTTTGCCACTGAGCCCAACGGAGACGTCCCCATTCTGCGCAAGATAGAGCAAGCCCGCAACCACTCCGAGGTCTTTCGCCAGTTGGCTACCCACCCCAAACTCGTCGCCATCGTAAAAAACCTTTTGGGAGAGGATCTGCTGCTCTTCCGCAGCACATTGATGCTCAAACCTGCCCACCACGGCTCGGCCCATGCCCTGCATCAAGATTCGGCCTACTGGCCAATCAACCCGCCGTCCCTGGTAACTGTGAGCATCGCCCTCAACGACGCAACGCTGGAAAATGGCTGTATTAAAGTAATTCCCGGTAGCCATAAATGGGGCCTGCAGGAGTGGGGCGGTATCACCCAAAAACAGGACGCCCCCCTAACCCAGCGCGACGATGTGGACCTATCTGCAAAAATGGACGTGCCGCTAACGGCTGGCTCCGCCCTATTCTTTCACAGCCTCATGGCACACGGCTCGGGGGCCAATACCACTCCCCATCCACGCAATACCGCCCTCTACGCCTACTTTTCGCCTCATGTGCGCTATACCCCCAGCGATAAACAGGCTCGGGAATGCACTTTTCCGGTCATTGCCGGTCTAAATGGCAGCGCAGAATTTACCCTAAGTGCCGCTCCTACCTAACTCTACTGAATAATCTCTTAAGCTCCCGTAGCTCTTTAACAATACTGTGGACACTTTTCGTAAGCCATTGATAAACAACGGCTTAGGCAGACAGATATTGAAATATGTAACTTGTTGACAAATAATCACTTACGAATTTCAACCTTACAAAAATCCGCTCAAAATCGAAAAAGTGTCCACAGTATTGTTTAAATTACCATACAAAAAACCACACCTCTATAAGCGTCGAGATGTGGTTTCTCTGTTGTTAGTCAGTATAATTGATCAGATTTTATATAGGCACCTCAGATAGGCCGCAATATGAGGGACATTTCTCGACCCTCCATTTTTGGACTCTGATCCACCACGGCCACATCTTCTAATTGCACGGCCACTTGTTCCAGAATTTCCTGCCCACGCCCCTGGTAGGCCATCTGGCGCCCGGGGAAACGCACCCGCACCTTTACGCGGTTGCCGTGGCCAATGAATTCGCGGATATGGCCCATGCGGTATTCGAGGTCGTGGTCGGAAATATTGGCCGTGCGCAGCAGTACCGCCTTCATCTGCACATTCTGCTGCTTTTTGCGCGCCTCTTTGGCCTTCTTTTCCTTATCGTAGCGAAATTTACCGTAGTCTATGATGCGGCACACCGGCGGTTTGGCTTCGGGGGCCACCTCGACTAGATCCATTTCCGCTGTTTCTGCCATCTGCAGAGCCTCTTCCGTGGCGACCACACCGACCTGCTCGCCGTCGGCGCCGATCAAACGCACTTGTCGCACTCGGATTTCCTGATTGATCCTAGTCGTATCTTTTTGAAACGACATTCGCCTTGTTGCGATAGTGATACCTCCTCGAAATGGGTTTAAAATAGAGCGGCCACTGGCCGCTTGTCTAGCGCGATTACGCTCTCAATTTTATATCGGCACATTCACACACCCAGCTTAGGTTTATGTGCTACAACACGACCCTCGCAAATATACCCAGCAATGGATGCACCTAACAATGTACATAAGTGAAGTGAGAATTGCAAAAAGTCTATCCGCCGGTTTGTCAATTTTAGTATGGCTCTTGCGCCGCGGGGATGCTCTGTGCAGTTTTTGCAGGGTTTAAAAATACGCTAACGAAAGGATAACTATGGGCCGTACTTACGATGTATATGGAGTGGGACACGCATTGGTCGATACCCAATATACGGTGAGCAGCGAACTACTAACAAAACTCTCTATTGAAAAGGGTATCATGACCCTCATCGACGCAGAGCGCCAACAACACCTCCTCCAGGCGCTCGAATCCGATCCCATTCTCTCGGCTTCGGGCGGTTCGGCCGCCAATACCGTGATCGGCATCGCCAACTTTGGCGGCAAAGCCTATTACGCCTGCCGCCTGGGGCGGGACGAGTGGGGCGATTTCTATTTAAAAGACCTAGACGCCGCCGGCGTGGCCAGCAATTCGGCCAACCGCACACCGGGCCGCACCGGCCAGTGTTTAGTTTTTATCACCCCCGACGCCGACCGCACCCTCAACACGTTCCTTGGCGTGAGCAGCGATTTGAACCTGGACCACATAGAAGCCAACATAATCGCCGACAGCCAATACATCTACCTAGAAGGCTATCTCTTGAGTTCAGATGCCGGCTTTGCCGCCTGCCGCCACGCCCAGCAATTAGCCCGGCAACACAATACAGCCGTTGCCACTACCTTGAGCGACCCTTTTATGGTCGCCACGTTTAAAGACCGCTTTACCGAGTTGATCGATGGGGGCGTCGACTTGCTGTTCTGCAACGAAGAAGAAGCCTATGCCTATACGGGCGCAAACGAGCGCGAGGCGGCCGCAGCTGCGCTGCTCGAGGCCATCCCCATGGCCTGCATCACCTGCGGCGCCGATGGCGCTTTACTCTGCCAACCGGAAGGCACGGTCGCCATCCCCGGCGTCCAGGTAGACGCCCTAGACACCACCGGCGCCGGCGACCTGTTTGCCGGCGGCGTGCTCTTTGGCTTGGCCCACGGCTACAGTTTTTCCGACGCGGGCAAATTGGGCACCTACGCCTCCGCCCAGGTCGTAGCCCAGTACGGACCTCGCCTAGAAGCACAACTCGGCGGCAAAATCGACGCCATTCTCGCCCATTTCGATTGAACTACACACAGGAGCTAACGTCGTGAAAATCTTGGTCCACTTTAACTTTACCGACGACCAGATCGCCCAGATGCGCGACCTGGCCATCACTTGCGGCGACCACGAATTGGTCCACGCTACCAGCGTCGAAGAGGCTGTTCGCCTGGCCCCCGGTAGTGAAGTCATTCTGGGCATTTTCCCGGAGGAGGTTTGCGCCGCCACCGCCGAATTGCGCTGGGTCCAATCGCACAGCGCCGGCATGAACACCTTCCTCTTCCCCGCCCTCATTGAACGCGACATAACCGTCACCAATATGGCCGGCATTTACGCCCCCCAGGGCGGCGAACACGCCTGGGCCCTGCTGCTGGCCCTAAGCCGCGGGCTGCACCGAGCGCTGCGCAACCAGGCCGAGCACAACTGGGGCAATGCCGGCCCCATGATCGAATTGACCGGTGGCACTATGGGATTGATTGGCCTGGGCGGCTTTGGCGTGGAAACGGCCGTGCGCGCCCAGGGCTACGACATGAAAATTCTCGCCCTCGAACCGAGGCGCAGCGACAAACCCGACTACATTCACGAATTAAAGACGTCCAGCAGGGAAAACCTGCACGATATGTTGCGCCGCTGTGATGTGGTCGTTATCGCCTGCCCGCTCATTCCCGAAACCTATCACCTCATTGGCGCCGAAGAATTGGCTCTGATGAAAAACACCGCCTATCTGATCAACGTTACCCGCGGCGGTATCATCGACGAACCGGCCCTCATCGCCGCACTGAACGACGGCCAAATAGCTGGCGCCGGCCTCGACGTATGCGAGAGCGAACCACTCGACGCCGACGACCCGCTGTGGGACGCCCCCAACCTCATCATCACGCCGCACAACGCCGGCGCCTCGCAGCACCGCCCGCGCAAGACCTTCGAATTCTTTTCCGCCAATTTAGAGCGCTACCTCAAAGGCGAAGACCTGGTCAACGTGGTCGACAAGGAGAGCGGTTTTTAATGGCCTAACTGGTGCAAAAACTGGCGCGTATTGGCGCTGCGCCGCGCTTCGCTAAGCGCGTCGTCGGCGCCGGGCACCGGCTCGCCGGGACAGCTGGTCACCCAGCGGTCGTAACCTATTTCCTCCAGGGCCTGCAAAATACCGCAAAATTCCATCTGGCCATCGCCTACGTCGCACCACACTGGCAGATAACGCCCCTCTTCGTCGCGCGACGTAGAAGAGTAATCCTGCAAGTGCATGTAGTTGATCTGCTCGCGAAAATCGCGGATGGAAGCCACCGGGTCGTAACCCCACAATTCGGCGTGCGACACGTCGATGCACAGCTTGGCTTTGTCGAGCAGGCTCATGTATAGCTTCCAGTGTTCGGTCGAGTCGATCAGCGTATTGGTGTGGATGTGGTAGCTGATCTCCAGGTCAAACTGGGCGGCGTATTGGGCCCATGATTCGGCCCCCTCGGCCGCCGCGTTGATGTCATCTTCGCTCACCGGCCGCCCTTCGGGTTTGGGGCCGCTCATGAACATAAAACAGTCGGCCTCCACTTCGGCGGCGTACTCCATGCGGCGCCGATTGCGCTCCACATGGGCCCAGTCGCGATTGTCAGGCGACCCGGAAGCAGTAAAAACCACCAGGGGCATATCGACATTGCGGCACACTTGCCGCAAGCGATTGGGCGGCCCCAACCAGTCCAACGGCAGTCGACCTTCCCAGCCCGACCAGCCAGCTTCTTTTAATTCTTCCAACGCGGGTTCCAAATCGGGCTCTTTCCAGCGCAGGGTGCAAAAACTCATTTTGAGGGCCATGTTCTTCTCCTACGTTAAGACAAGTGGGTGATTGAGAAATACGAACTTTTCTTTTTTCCATCAAGGGAACAGCGCCGTAGCGTTTTACTATTGCTTTTTTTTCAGGGGGAACCATATTCTTTCAAACGCATTTTTTACTTTGAGGAAAAACCCATAAGTCTCACCTATGGAAGCAACGCCTTCGCTCACGCGCGGCCAGGTCAACCGCGGCTTGCGCACCTTTATCACGGCCAGCGGTTTATGGGGTGCCTGGGGGCAGACCAGCGGCATCGGTACCGCGGTCTTCACAGGTTATGCCCTCCTCTTAGGTGCCGACGATTCCTTCATTGCGCTCTTCACATCCATGGCCTACCTGCTGGCCATGGTGCAATTGGTATCACCGCTACTGGGCGGCCACATTGCCAATAAGAAGCGCTTTATCATCAGCTCGGGCTTCTGCGAAATACTCCTGCGCGGTGCCCCGGCTCTCATCCCCCTGCTGCTCGTCCCCTACCTACACCTGCCCGCTCTCGTCGTACTGGTGGGGCTCAGCTTGTTTTTTGGCTACCTCCTCTCCCCCTTCTACAGCGCCTGGATGGCCAACACCATACCGGAGCCCATCCGCGCCCGCTTTACCAGCCGCCAGACGATTATCAGTAGCGTGGTCGCCGTCGTCTCGGGGTTCTTGATAGGCCAGTTTCTCGACCTTTTTCCCGAGGACGGCAAATTGGACGCCTTTATCTACGTAATTGCCGGCGGCACCGTGGTTGGTCTTCTGGGCTATCTGGCCCTGGGCAGCGCTTCCTACCCCGAGGAGGTCGACGAAGCCGACAGTCCCAATGGCTTGCAAATGCTGTTGCGCCCCTTCAAAGACGCCAATTTTCGCCGCGCCGCCCTTTTTAATGGTTCCTGGACATTTTCCATGGGGTTGGCCGGCTCGCTCTACAGCGTCTTCATGCTCGACCGCCTGGGCATATCCTACACCGAAATCTCTATTTTTAACGCCCTCTACGTAGTAACCAGCATTGGCGGTTACCAGCTCTGGGCGCATCTGGTCGACCGTTTTGGCAGCAAACCCGTGCTGCAATTGCTCTTAATTCCGGCCGCCGGCATGCCCTTTTTGTGGATCTTTAACCAGCCCGGCTCCTATTATCTGGTCCCCGTGGCTCTCATGCTCAGCGGCCTGGTGTTTTCTGGCATCCAGGTCAGCCTTAGCCCCTTGCTATACGAACTCCTCCCGCAAGGAAAGCAAAAGCCCTTCTATCTGGCCTCCTGGTCGGCTTCCGTCAACCTGATGGGTGCCCTCGGCCCGCTGCTGGGCAGCATTCTGGTGTACTATCTGGCCGATGTCAAATTTGTCCTGCTGGGCGTGCCCATTGGCAATTTGCAAATCATTTTTGCGCTGGGTGCACTGGCCCGTATCATCCCCATGTTTCTACTGCGCTCCGTCAAAGGCAGCCGCTCGGTTTCCTCGCGCGATTTGCTGGCGCAAATGCGCCGCGGCAACCTGCTCAGCTATGCCTTTAACGCCACCATCTACAATATGGCCACTGCCGATAAAACGCGCGCCCGGGCGGCGTTGGCCTTGGGCCGCTCGGGCAATCCGCTGGCTTTGGAGCAACTCATCCAGGCCCTGGCCGACGCCAGCCCACAGGTGCGGCGCAGCGCCGCCCAGGCTCTGGGTGAAACGGGCTATCAGGAAGCGATGGAACCACTCATGCGCGAGTTGCTCAACCCCGCTTCCGACATCCGCAGCGAAGCGGCCGAAGCACTGGGCCGCCTGGGCCACGCCAGCAGCGTCGATCCGCTCATCGACGCGCTGGAAGATCCCGACCCGCGGATGCGCATTAGCGCCATTCGCGGTCTGGCCGAAATCAAGGGCGAAGAGGCGGTGGAACTGCTCTACTGGCACTTTAGTTCCGATTTTGACAGCCTGATCTTTCCCACCCTGGTAGATGTGCTCAGCGGCCTGGGCGACCGCCGCGTCGTCAAACCCGCTCTCTTGCATCTAGAACAGTTTCCCTCGCCGGCCATCCGCCTGCAATTGCTCAACAGCGTCTGCCGCGCCCTGGGCGCCGCCGATCGCTTTTACAGCTTGCTCTCCTACGAAGACACCCGCCGCAGTGGCGAGATCAATAAACTGTTAAAACACGCCGCTTCCTTTTGCAAACGGAGCCGTGCGCTGGACACCGAAATCCGCACAGAATTGCGCCAGATCTTTGAGCGCCTGATACAGGCGTACGAGACCAACAACGGGGAATGGATGGCTGAATCGTCGGGCCAGGCCATCGGTGCCATTCGCGACGGCATCCACCCTGCCGAAGGGCAAAAACCGTCCGAATTGCTAGCCCTCTATATGATCATTGAAGGCGTCAACGATTTCCTCGAATCAAGCGCCCGCCGCGACATGCACATAGCTCAAGAGATTTTTCTCAGCGTCTGTTTGCACCATTTGGCCGAGCAAGTGTACCAATTGGACAATTGACCGATCTGCCTAGCGGTGCATCCAGCGGATGCGCGCTAATTCGCCCAAATTGCGCACCATGCCGGTCACCGGATTAAAACGGCTGTCTGGATCAGCGCTCCACTCCACCGGAATGGCGCGTATCTCGTAATCCGAACGAGCCGCCAGCAACAAAATTTCCACGTCGAACATATAGCCGTCGATGCGCTGGCGCGCAAATAGGTCTCGCATTACCTCGGCGCGAAAGAATTTAAAGCCGCACTGGGTATCGCCAAAGTCGCCCAACCCCACCAGAGTGTGCAATAACCGCCGAAAGGCGTTTGAACCCAACTGTCTATAGCGCCGCCGCTGCACCGCGATATGCGAAGTTTCTAGGGTGCGATCGCCAATTACCCCATCTGCACCTGCATCCAGATGCTCCATTGCCAGGTCGAGGGCGGCAATTTCCGTTTTATAGTCGGCATCCATAAAACCGATGTAGCGGCCGTGGGCTTGTCCTATGCCGTGGCGGATAGAGTACCCCTTGCCGCGATTTTGCCCGTTTTCCACACAGCGCACCCCCTGCTGCTGGCGGGCGTATTCCAACACCCGGACCGCCGTGTCGTCGGCGCTGCCGTCGTCGACGACAATCAATTCCCAGTCCCAGGTGCGTTGTGCCAGAAAGGCGGTGCTCTTTTCTATAGTGATCCCTATGCGGCGGGCTTCGTTGTAGGCGGGTATGATAATGCTAATATCCATAAGGGGTGTCCAATTTATCCTATCCATCCAACCAGGTCAACCTGCACAATAGATGGGCTTGACAGGGCAGTGCCGTCGCCTATATTGCGAGTGACCCCGAGGAGACTGCTAATGACCGAGACAATAAATGCCCGCAAATTGGAACAGCTATGCTCCAACATCCTCCAACATCACGACATTCCTGCAGAGGATGCCGATTTTGTCGCTCTCACTCTGGTTGAGACAGACCTGCGCGGGGTGCACAGCCACGGTTCCATGCGCCTGGGGCGCTACGTGCGCGAACTCAAGTCCGGCGTAACCAACCCCCACCCTAATATTGCCATTAGCACAGATGGGCCCGCTTTTGCCTGCGTTGACGGCGACGGCGGCCTGGGTCAGTTGGTCGGCCGTCTGGCCATGCAGACCTGTATGGACAAAGCGCGCAGCGCCGGCACGGCCACGGTAACCGCCCGCCGCTCGCGCCACTTTGGCGCTGCCGGTACCTACTGCCTAATGGCCGCCGAGCAAAACCTCATTGGCCTGACCATGACTGTGGCCAGCTCGCGCATCGCCCCCACCGGCGGCAGCAAAGCACTCTTTGGCAACAACCCCATTGCGCTGGCCGTGCCCGGCGACCAGGAATTCACCCTGCTCATCGACTTTGCCATGGGCAAAATTGCCGCCGGTAAATTGGAATTAGCCGCCGCCGCCGGCACCACCCTGCCCGAAAATGTAATCCGCGACAAGGAGGGCAATCCCACCACCGACCCCCAGGTTGGCCTGGCCGGCACCATTCTGCCCATTGGCGAACACAAGGGGTATGCCCTCACCGTGCTCATCGAAATCCTCGCCGGCCTTTTGAGCGGGGCACCCTACTTCAACATAGAACGCGATCAGGTGGCCGACCACGTACGCCAAACCGGCATTGGCCACTTCTTTATGGCAATAGATCCCAGTCGCTTTATGCCCCTTGCCAGCTTTAAAGCGGCCATCGCCGCTATGGCGCAAGGCATCAAGTCCTCGCCGCGTTCACCGGGCGTCGACGAAATCCTCGTCCCCGGCGAAATTGAGCACCGCCTGCGGCTGGAACGTCTGCGAGAGGGCATCCCCCTGGCCCTCTCCACCTTAGAAATGTTGCGCGGCTTGGCAATGGAATGCGGCCTGGATTTTTGAGAGGACATAAGACATGGCAGAAGAAACTATTTTCAGCAAGATAATTCGCCGCGAAATTCCCGCCGACATCGTCTACGAAGACGAATTGTGCCTGGCCTTCCGCGATATCAATCCGCAGGCGCCCACCCATATCCTCATCATCCCTAAAGAACCCGTCGCCGGCATTCAAGAAGCGCAGCCCGCCCACCGCGACACTTTGGGCCACCTGCTGGTCATGGCCCGCCAAATCGCTGAAAAAGAAGGCATTGCGACAAGCGGCTATCGCTGCGTCATAAACGCCGGCTCCAACGGCGGCCAGGAAGTCTACCATCTCCACCTCCACCTACTCGGTGGACGCCCCTTGCAATGGCCCCCCGGATAGCGGACACAAAAAAGGCGGCCTGAGCGCCAGGCCGCCTTTTTAAGCTTTATTTTTTAAACTACCAATTCAACTTTTGCGCAATTTCAAATAACCGTTGACCGCGCCCGGCACGGCCCCTTTGACAAAAAGCAAATTGCGCTCACTGTCAACGCGCACCACGGACAGGCCTTTTACCGTCACCTGCTCGCTGCCCATATGGCCGGGCATTTTCTTGCCCTTCCACACTTTGCCGGGAGTAGTGCCCTGCCCGATGGAACCGCCGTGGCGTTCGGTGTCGGGCGTGCCGTGGCTCGAATTTTTACCGTGAAAATTGTGGCGCTTTATGACGCCGGCAAAACCTTTACCTTTGGACTTGCCCGTTACTTTGAGCTCGTCGCCCACCTCAAACTGGCTGACGTCGAGAACTTGCCCCACTTCGTAGTCGCCATCGCCGTCGAGGCGAAATTCTTTGAGCACGCGATGCGACACTACGCTGGCTTTGTCAAAGTGGCCTTTTTCGGGTTTGTTGAGTTTGCGCTCGGGCATCTCCTCAAAGGCCAATTGCAAGGCAGTATAGCCGTCCGTTTCTTCCGTGCGCACTTGCACTACTGGACAAGGACCCGCCGCCACAACCGTAACGGGAACCAACTCTTCTTTTTCGTCGTAGACCTGGGTCATCCCCAGTTTTTTGCCTATCAGGCCAGCCATGGACCCACTCCTCAGATTGCGTAAATTCCTTTGTAAAAACAGCTCTAAAAGATAGGAATAACCCCAAAATCGGGCAAGAGGCACCACACAACTAACAAATGGCCCAAAACTGGACCAAAATAATGGTGATGCGCAGCGGCGCCCTGGGCGACTTTGTCCTCACCTTGCCGGCCATAAACGCGCTGCGCCACCATTTTCCGCAAGCGCATATTACCCTCGTCGGCCGACCGGCCTATACGCGACTGGCCCATCCCACCGCCGTTATCGACCAAGACAGCGCCGCTCTAGCACCGCTATATGTCCCCCTTCCCCTACCGGTTAAAACGCTCGATCTATTCGCCGAAGTAGATTTTATTCTGGCTTACGCCGCAGATTCAGACGGCGTATTGACAACACATCTGGCCGAATTGGCCCCAAACGCCCTCGTTTGGGATCCGCGTCCCGTCGATTCAGAAGACCATATGGTCGATTACCTGCTCACCCCAATCGAACGCCTGGGGATAGACCCCACGAGCAAAGTCCCCCAAGTGAGGTTAGTGCAAGAAAACCGTACTTATGCCACCCAACTTTGGCGAGAACACAACTTTTCCGATGACCTAATCGCCCTCCATCCGGGCAGCGGCGGGGCGCGCAAATGCTGGCCGCTGGCCCGCTATATAGATCTAGCCGACGCCCTCGAACAACACCGACAGCGCGCCATTTTTCTCTGCGGTCCTGCAGATCGGGCACTCATCAAGCAACTCGCCCAAACCCCCTTCCCACTTATCTGTCCTCCCACCCCATTGGACTTGGCCGCCGTCCTAGAGCGCATTGCATTGCTAGTAGGCAACGATTCTGGACCGGGGCATTTAGCCGCAGCCTTAGGCGTTCCCACCATTTCCCTCTTTGGCCCTACCGACCCGAGCATCTGGCAGCCTCGCAGCTTTAGCGCCCGCATCATTCGTGCACCGGATGGCCAATTGGCCGCTCTCGCCGTAGATTCGGTACTAAAATTATGTCTAAACTTGTTGAACATTCGAGGCAACGACTATGGACGGCCATTCTGATACACCGCACTTTGCTCAACAGCGCCAACACATGGTGCAGTCTCAATTGGCCGACCGCGATATCGTCGACGCCAAAATTCTAAAGACTTTTGGCCGCGTCTTGCGCCACTGCTTTGTCCCGCCCGCCCAGCGCGATCAAGCCTACGCCGACCACCCCCTGCCCATCGGCGCCGGTCAGACCATTTCGCAGCCCTATGTCGTCGCTTATATGCTCCAGGCTCTTGATTTATCCAGCAATGCCCGTGTACTTGAAATTGGCACCGGCTCCGGTTACCAAACGGCCATTCTGGCCGAACTGGCGGCCACCGTCTTCACCGTTGAATTCTTTCCCGAATTGGCCCACTCTGCTCGCCGCGCACTCGCCGCCCTAAACTATATCAACGTCGACTATAAAACGGGCGACGGCACCTTGGGATGGGTCGAAAAAGCGCCCTTTGATGCGATTATTGGCTCGGCAGCAGCAGTAGATGTGCCGTCCACATTGGTCGATCAACTGGCCGTGGGTGGGCGAATGATTCTGCCGGTGGGCGACGGACGGCAACACCTGGTCCTGCTTGAGCATACAGAAGAGCATGTTGAGCACCACACGCTCTTGCCCGTCCGCTTTGTTCCCATGCAAACCGGCTAATATCAATCCACCGATTTGACGATCTCAATCATCACCTCGGCCGTGCCCGCCTTAACCATATTCAGTTCCAGCGCCGCAGCAAAAGACAGATCTAAAACGCGCCCTTCGATAAAAGGCCCACGGTCGTTGACCTTTACCTCCACCCAACGACCGTTTTCCATGTTGGTCACTTTGATGATTGTGCCCAAAGGCAACACCCGGTGGGCGGCCGTAAGTTTGTACATGTTAAATATTTCGCCATTGGCCGTCGGTTTGCCGTGGAATTTTTTGCCATAGTACGAAGCGCGGCCTATCTGGTAGGCCTTCTCGGTAGATATCTTGGCGGGATCCAGTGGGTGGGCAGTGCGCTCCGGGCGCACGACTACAGGGGGTTTCTTAGACGTTTGCGGTACGCGAGGTCGGGTGGTCTGCCCTTTGGTGGGTTTGCTGTGGTACACGGGATGGGGCACGCAAGCAAACAAGAAACAGCAGCAGAGCGCTCTTCCAATCCACTTGCCAATTGCCTGCACCATCTCGTCTAGTCCGGATGAAAGGGGGGGAGAATATCAACTCAGGTATCCAAACTCCCCACCAGTGACTGGAGTCGGTCAATGCCGTTTTCGGAGCAGTACTGCTCTAACCCCTCGACGATTTCCACCCCCGCGTTGGGATTGACAAAGCTGGCCGTGCCAACCTGAACGCAAGTGGCGCCGGCGATGATAAACTCCAGTGCATCCTGCACATTAGCAATTCCCCCTATACCCATGAGCGGTACCTGCACCGCCTGATGCACTTTCCACACCATGGCCAGGGCCACTGGCTTGATCGCCGGCCCCGACAGACCGCCCGTAATATTTCCCAATATAGGTCGGCGCTTGGAGACATCGATCGCCATGCCCAATAAAGTGTTGATCAGGGAGATCGCATCCGCCCCGGCGTCCTCCACCGCCCGGGCTATGGCCACTATATCGGTGACATTGGGCGTTAACTTGGCAATTACCGGCAACTCCGTGGCCCGGCGCACTCGCTCAATCACCTCACCCGCCGCCTGGGGGTTGCAGCCAAAAAGCATGCCCCCATCTTTCATATTGGGCGAAGAAATATTGATTTCCAACGCGGCGATGCCCGCCAATTCGCTCAAACGCGCCGCCATTTCGCCGTGGCCCGCCGCCGTGGGCGCGGCAATATTGACCACGACCTGGGTATCGAGTTCGGCCAAGAAGGGCCATTTTTCTTGAACAAATCCCTCCATGCCCGGGTTTTGCAAACCGATCGAGTTCAACATGCCAGCCGGCGTTTCGACAACGCGCGGCGGTTTATTGCCGGCGCGCGGCTCTGGCGTTATGGTTTTGCTCACTAGACCGCCAATGCGCGACAAATCGGTCAGCGGCAAAAATTCGCGCCCATAACCGCAGGTACCTGAGGCCAATAGCACCGGATTTCTAAAATGGACACCGGCAAGATCTATGCTCAAATCCGCCATTGTTATTCCCACTTCACCCGGTGTGCGTCAAACACCGGTCCGTCTACGCAAATTCGACTGTACTGTAAATAGGGCGAAGTTTCCTCGCCTGTCTCGGGTTCCACTTCTACAACACAGCCGACGCACACGCCAAAACCGCATGCCATGTACTCTTCCAGCGAAGCCTGGCAGGCCACTTGCTCCCGGCCGCAGACGGCCGTTACCGCCGCCATCATGCCGTGGGGGCCGCACGTGTAGACGGCCACCGACGCATCGGCAGCCAACTCCTCTTCCAACAGATCGGTCACCAGGCCATAATGGCCAACGCTGCCATCGTCGGTCGCTTGCCGCACCACCTCAGCCGCCGCCTGTAGCATGGGGAGGGGCAAGTGTTTGGTGCCCACGCGCGCGCCCACCAGCAGACTTACCGAATGCCCTACCCGACGCAGTCCCTCGCCTAAAAACAGCAGTGGCGGTATGCCGATCCCCCCGCCCACCAGCACAACTTGCTGCCCTGCTGCTGGCGCCGTAAAGCCTTTGCCCAGCGGTCCCAAACAGGCGACCTCTCGACCCGGCTCTATTAGACTAAGCGCCCGCGTTTTGGGCCCCATATCCTCAAAGAGAATATCCGCCGTACCCGCTTGTCGATCAACACCGCAAATGCTCAACGGCAAACGCAAAAACGGGGCCGTGTTTTGGCTCGTCTGCACCTCGACGAATTGCCCGGGTTGAGCGGTGTCGGCAATGTGCGGGGCACGCAGACGGGCTAGGTAGAAATCTGCGGCGACTTCCTCATTGCTCAGTATTTCAACTTTGGCATCTAACATAATTGGCTATTCGCTCTGTGGCGATTCAGCTACTTCTTTTTCTTCTGACGTACCGTTTTCCTCCCTGGATGCCACCTCAACTTCCCCGCCGGTCTGTAGTGCCGCTTCGTCTATGACTGCCTCTATGGACGGCTCTTCTGCGGGGTCTGTCTCACTCCCACCTCCGCTCATTTTCACCGCCTCCTTCTCGGCCGATTCCCCAACAAAAAAGCCATCTGTAGCCGCGGCCCCCTCTCCTCCCGACCTAGGCCCAACCGGCAATTCTAGCGCCACCCACACTTTTACCCTCTCATCTTGGCGCCCCACCGCTGGAAAAAACTGATATTTCTCCGCCGCCGCTACCGCCGCTTCAACAAAGGGCGGCTCTCCCTTAAACACCTCGACACTTGCCGGGCGACCGGACTTATTGACGAGGATATCGAGCAGCACGACGGCGGAATCGCCCTGCGCCGCAGCCGGATATTTTGGCACTACCATTTCTTTAACCACCGGTACTTCTGCCAATTGCAAACCCTTAGGGGAAAGGGTATAATCCTCCTCCGGCGGCAATAAGGCCAAGGCTTCCAATTCATCCTGGTCGAGCAACTCGCCGCTGGCGCGGTGCAAGTCTGGGTATTCTTCCAAAATAAACGAAACCTGGCGGTTGCGGCGGTCGCGCCGGACGATTTTGCGCAAATAGGCATTGGCCGAGTCGATCTCATCCCCTACCGTGTAGGCGTCAAAAATTCGGTAGAACGTTTTTAGGTGGCCGGGGGTGATCTCCAAAGCCATGCGGTACTCTTCAATGGCGTCATCGGCATAACCTTCTTCCCACAGCACATTGCCCAGTAGATAGTGCACTTCGGCATCGCCTTTGCGCTGTTCCAGACTCTGCTGGTAATTCTGCCGCGCCGTCGTCAACTCGCCATGGCCGTGGGCCTTTAAGCCAAAGCGGTAGTACTTGTGCGCCAGTAGGAGCGTGTCGAGCGTGTCGGGCTCCACGGCGATGAGTTCAATGCGCTCGCCGGGCTTAGAGCCGGCAATCATGGCGCGCAGACTGCGCTCGAGTTTGGCCAGCGCCCCCGAATTTTGCGCCTCGCGCGCGACGTTTATTTTGGCGGCAAACTCGGATTCTGGGTAAGACCGAATTAAGCGGTCAAAACGCTTTTCCGCTTCGGCGCTATCGGCGGCGATATTCTGGTAGGCCCAGGCGGCCGTATAAGCGGCCTGGGCAGCCGTGCGCGTAGTGGGGTAGGCCCTGCTCAAACTATCGAGCAGCGGCACATAGCGCTCAATAGTTTGTGAATCTTCCAAGCGCAAGGCTTCAATGCGAACAAATTCCGCCGCCGCCTTTTCCTCATCAGTTACGTGCACCTCCTGACCCAGGCGGCGGCGGCCGGCGTTGGCCTGCTCAGAAGCGGGGTAGGTATCTATGAGATGCTGCCAATGCTCTCTGGCCGCGGCAGTATCGTTCTTTAACTCTTCTTCTATCCAGGCAATGCCGTATAGCGCGCGCGGCAATTGAGTCGACTGCGGAAAGCGCCGGATGATCTCAGCGTAGTAGTGTTGCGCCGAATCGGCCACCCCCAGATTGCTGCGGTATATCTCGGCAACGGAAAAGAGATCGTCGAGAATCTCGCCCGATTCAACCAACTCCTGCCGCTGCTTTTCCCTCTTCTTTTCTTCTTCTTTAAAAAACCACTCAGCCCCTGTCTCGCCGTCTAAAGAATCAACCACCGCTACACTCGAATCATTTGCCGTTGCCATTGAATCAACCGCCGCTATACTCGAATCAACCGCCGCTGCGCTCAATTCCACCTTGTCGACTTCCCCAACTTTTTCCTTGCGCAAAGCGGCCAGCGAATCCGCTTCGTGAATGCGCAATAGTATGCGGTCCAATTCGCCCATGTAGCGCAGCGCCTCCTGCCCCAGGCGCGCGCCCTTCGAGCCGGCCTTCTCCGTCCGCGTTTCTTTAAAGTACTCTTCTGCCAGCTCGGCATCTCCGTATTTTTTTAGGAATAGCTCACCAGTGCGAAAAAGGGCCATGGCCGAGACCGCGCTTTGGGGGAAATCGTCGCGCACTTTCTCGTACTGGTTTTGCGCCTCTTCCAACTGGCCTTGGTCCTGGTAGGATTGGCCGATCAGCAGGCGAGTCTCGCCTTCAAAAAAGCGAAATCGCCCTTCCCCGAGCAGACGCTTATAAGTTTTTAACGCGGCGCTGATATTCTCTTGGGCGTAGAGCACGCGACCCCGGTTGAGCTGCGCCCGGTATTCGATCTCGGTAGAAGGCCCGGCTTTTAGGACGCGCTCGAGGACTTGCAGCACTTCGCCGTAGCGCGCCGAATCTTCTAAAGCAAAAACCGCCTCGCCAAGTTGTAATAACAACTCGGCCTCGAGGTCGCTTTTGGGAAAAGCTTCCAGCGTTGCCTCGAATTCCTGTATAGCAGCAGCGTAATCTTCGGAATCGACGGCGAGTTCCCCCAATTGTTGGCCGGCGAGCACGGCGAGTTCCAGTTCGGCCTCGTTAAAAAGCGAGCGCAATACTTGCCCGGCGCGTTCGACCTCGTTCTGGCCGATATAGCTGAGGGCACGCCAGTAGCGTGCCTGGTCAAAAAACGGACTATCGGGAAAACTCGTTTCGAGGTCGGTGAGTGTCTCTATTGCGTTTTTGTAGTCGCCCTGCCAGTAAAACGAACGGCCCATCAAAAACATAGCGTCGTCTACCAGGTCGCTTTCGGGAAATTTCTCCAGCACTTTGGCGGCCTTGCGCGCGGCCTGGTCGTACAGATTATTGGCCTTTTGCAGCACCCGCCTCTGGCCCTGTACTTTAGCCTGGCCGCGTTCTTTTTTCTCTTGCTTGCGGCGCTCTTTTTCGGCCTGGCGAAAGTTCTTTTGTGCGTTATAGAAGGTGTTAAAATACACGCAGGCAGAACTGCTCATTAGCACCATCACCAATAAACAACGCACTGTTGCAGATTTGGGAAAAGACAAGGCCATCACGCGCCGCGGTGATAGTCCTGCAAGGCGCGCACCGAAATCTGAGCCTGGCTCAAGGCCCTAATCCCCGCCGCCGCCGCCTGCGCCCCGGCCAGCGTCGTGGTGTAGGGTATATTGTTTACGATGGCGGCGCGACGCACCATGTAGTCGTCGTATTGCGAGTGTTCATCTTGAGGCGAGTTGATGACCAGGTCGACCATGTGGCTGCGAATGGCGTCCTCGACGTGGGGGCGCCCCTCGTGAACTTTGCGCACCATTTCGGCCTCAATACCGTGTCGTGCCAAAAAATCCTTTGTCCCCTGAGTGGCCACCAAAGTAAGCCCAGCGTCGCGCAATTGTTGCGCGACCTCTACCACCGCTTGCTTGTCGCGGTCGTTGACACTTATAAAAACCCGGCCCGCCGCAGGCAATCTAGATCCGGCCCCCATCTGCGCCTTAAAAAAGGCCATGCCAAATCCCTCGCCCAATCCCATCACCTCGCCGGTCGATTTCATTTCCGGTCCCAGCAGACCGTCGGCCCCGGGGAATTTAATGAAGGGCAACACCGCTTCTTTGACGGAAATGTGTTGGGGCACCAATTCCTCGGTAAACCCCTGTTCCACCAAACTCTTGCCGGCCATTGTGCGAGCGGCAATTTTGGCCAGCGGATGGCCAATTGCCTTGCTCACAAAGGGCACAGTGCGCGACGCCCGGGGGTTTACTTCAAGCACGTACACGGTGTCGTTGTGAATGGCGTATTGCACGTTCATCAATCCCACTACATTTAGTGCGCGTGCCAGTGCGTGGGTGTAACCTCGCAGCGTTTTTAAATTTTCGGGCGTGATATCGTATGGCGGCAAGACGCAAGCACTGTCGCCAGAGTGCACTCCCGCGTGTTCAATGTGTTGCATGATGCCGCCGATAACTACGTTTTCACCGTCGGCCACCGCGTCCACATCAAACTCTTGCGCCCCCTCTAAATAACGATCGATCAATACCGGATGTTCCGGCGAAACGCCAATGGCCTCGCGCATATAGGTCTCAAGGCTGCCGGCGTCGTAGACAATGACCATGGCCCTACCGCCCAATACGTAGGAAGGTCGCACCAGCACCGGATAGCCAATGTCCTCTGCCACTGCCGTCGCCTCATCAATATTGCGGGCCATGCCGTTGTCGGGCTGGCGAATATCTAGGCGCCGCAGCAAATTGCCAAAGTGCTCGCGGTCTTCGGCCAGGTCTATACTGGCGGGGCTGGTGCCAATAATCTTCACCCCACACGCTTCCAACTCCGCCGCCAAATTGAGCGGCGTTTGCCCGCCAAACTGCACGATGACGCCGTCGGGCTCTTCGCGCTCGACAATGTGCAATACGTCCTCGACGGTGAGTGGTTCAAAGTAGAGTTTGTCGGCGGTATCGTAGTCGGTGCTCACCGTCTCCGGATTGCTGTTGACCATAATGGTCTCAAAACCGTCCTCGCGCAGGGCAAAACAGGCGTGCACGCAACAATAATCGAATTCTATGCCCTGACCAATGCGGTTGGGACCGCCACCCAGAATCATTATTTTTTTCTTATCCGAGCGCTCAGCCTCTTGCTCCCGTTCATAGGTCGAATAATGGTAGGGTGTATGGGCCTCAAATTCGGCGGCGCAAGTATCCACGGTTTTATACACCGGCCGCAAGCCCAATTGCTGTCGGTGCCGCCGCACACTTTGCTCATCGCGTCCTTGCAAATACCCCAATTGGCGGTCACTATAACCCCATTCCTTGGCCTGGCGTAAAAGGCTTGCGTCTTGCGTGATGTCCTCCCGTCGCAAGCGGCCCTCCAATTCGGACAGTTGATAAAGATTGTCCAAAAACCAAGGGTCGACGCCGGTGAGTTTGTAAAGATCTTCGGCGCTATAGCCTTTGTCGATGGCTGCTTTGAGATAGAACAGGCGCTGCGAGTTGGGGGCAGTGAGGCGTTCGCGCAACTCCTTGTCGGCTAGGCGCGTCGGATCAAAATCCTTGCCGTCGGCGCCCCAGCCGGCGCGGCCAATTTCTAGCGAGCGCAGCCCCTTTTGCAGCGATTCTTTAAAAGTGCGGCCAATCGCCATTGTTTCCCCCACCGAGCGCATTTGCGTGTCGAGCAAGTCTGGCGTGTTGGGGAACTTTTCAAAAGTGAAGCGCGGAATTTTGGTGACCACGTAGTCGATGGTCGGCTCAAAGGAGGCCGGCGTTTCGCGCGTGATATCGTTGGGAATTTCGTCCAGGGTATAACCCACCGCCAGTTTGGCGGCGATCTTGGCGATGGGAAAACCGGTGGCCTTGGAGGCCAGCGCCGAACTGCGCGAAACCCGCGGGTTCATTTCGATAACGGTCATGCGGCCGTCGGCCGGATTGAGCGCAAACTGGATGTTGGAGCCGCCGGTGTCGACGCCAATGGTGCGGATCACTTTGATGGCCGCGTCGCGCATCTCCTGGTACTCCTTGTCACTCAGCGTCTGCGCCGGGGCCACAGTAATGCTGTCGCCGGTGTGCACGCCCATAGGATCGAAGTTTTCTATGGAGCAAATGATCACCACATTGTCGTTGTGATCGCGCATAACCTCCAATTCGAATTCCTTCCACCCTATCACCGACTCCTCAATCAACACTTCGGTAATGGGGCTCATGTCGAGGCCGTGGTGTATTTTCTCTTCAAACTCTTCAATATTGTAGACCACCCCGCCCCCCGCCCCGCCCATGGTGAAAGAGGGGCGCACGATGATGGGGAAACCGAGTTCGCGCTGATGCTCCATGGCCTCTTCTATGGTCTTTACAAAATAACCACGCGGCATTTCCAAACCGGCCGCGTCCATGGCCTCTTTGAAGCGTTCGCGGTTTTCCGCCGTCTCAATGGCTTCTAATTTGGCGCCGATCAACTCCACTCCATAGCGCTCCAACACGCCCTTTTCGGCTAATTCAACCGCCGTGTTGAGCGCCGTTTGTCCCCCCAGTGTGGGCAATAGCGCCTGCGGCCGCTCGCTGGCGATAATCTTCTCGCAAATTTCCGCCGTAATGGGTTCCACGTAGG
The DNA here is from genome assembly GCA_964012055.1 of uncultured bacterium. Lineage (GTDB taxonomy): Bacteria > Latescibacterota > UBA2968 > UBA8231 > UBA8231 > CAXGRO01. The sequence continues at coordinate 9,861 of CAXGRO010000006.1, read as the reverse complement.
TGCGGTCGGCAAACTCGGGATCGGTCATAATTGTCGCCGGATTACTGTTGACCAGGACGATTTCGTATCCCTCTTCCTGCAGCGCTTTGCAGGCCTGGGTTCCCGAATAGTCGAACTCACAAGCCTGGCCAATAACAATCGGCCCCGAACCTATGAGCATTATCTTTTTAATATCTTCGCGTTTAGGCATAGTCTCGTCAGTTCATCTCTATACAATTTTATATATTCGCACACAAAAAAGAGACGCGCTACTGCGCATCTCTGCTCTTTGCAGAAAAGAGAATGTGAAAAACTGGGGAGTGGGAGAAAGAAAATCAAATGGCCGGCGCGCAAGGTAGCCTGGACGCATTTCCTCCTCAAGGTTTCTGGATAAAGCCCAGATAAATCAAGACGATGATGAGCGCCACCGTGGAAGCATAACCTACTTTGAGCAAAGTGAGGCGCAGGCGATCCCAATTTTGACCATTGCCCAGTTTGATTTTGGCGCGACCGGCTTCGCCTTCAACGTAATTGCTTTGGAATCGGTGCTCGTCGATAAGCCGCACCAATTGGGGGTCGTAGTCGGCAATAGTTTTGAGAATCATGCGTTTTCGGTGGGCGACGCGCTCGGCAAAACTGTCGATCTCGTCTTTATCTTCCGGCATCTCCACGACGGCGCCCGCCTCGGTGCGATCGGCTATGAGAATGCAGGTTTTTTCGCGCGCTAGATTTTCGGCGAGGCCATTAATGACAGAGCGATCTTTGATTTCGGCTTGAATGACGGCATAACACGCATCGATAAAGCGCTTGAAATCTTGGCGAATTTCCTCTTCGCTCAGCCCCAACAGATAGGACTCTTCGATCAATTCATCGATAGCCTCTTTGACGCGCGACATCTCTTCTCTCTATATAAAAGCTAAGTTATATATCAACATGAAACTTAGCGCCAAAGTTCCCCATTTAAAATATAGATCGTAAAACACCGCCGAACCCATCATAGATTACACCATCTGCCCAACTCTGTCAAGTAGGGCGATAAGTGTCTAAAATAGCCTTGGGTACGGCCCGGCTGATGTCCCCAGCCATCATGCCCCACTCGCCCAGCCGATCGCATACCATGTCCCCGGCCCGACCGTGCAGGTAGACCCCCAAACAGGCCGCCTCACCGACGGCCAATCCCTGAGCCACCAGGCCGGCAATAAGGCCGGTCAGCACATCACCCGATCCCGCCGTTGCCATGCCGGCATTGCCGGTCGAATTGATCAACGCTCGACCGTCAGGTAAAGCGACGACCGTTGGCGCGCCCTTTAGGACTAAGACCACTTGGTGTTTTTGGGCGAACTGGCGCCCTGTTTCCAAAGGCTGAGCGACAATTTTGTCTTTGCCCAACCCGGAGAGCCGGACGAACTCGCCGAGGTGAGGAGTGAGCACGGTTGGCGCTTTTCTCTTCTCTAGTATATCGGTCGAGTTGGCCATGGCATTGAGCCCATCTGCATCCAGCACCAGGGGCAATTCTACAGCCTGTACAAGACGCCGCACTAATTCTGCAGTTTCGCGGTGGCGCCCCAACCCCGGCCCCAAAGCCAGGCAATCGGCCCGTTCTAACAGGCCCATAATATGGCCTAAGCCACGCAGAGCCAAACAGCGGTGTTTGCGCACTTCGGGCAGTGGGCAAGTCATCACTTCGCTCAACTTGACCTCGAGTATATCGTTAAGACTGGCGGGCACCCCCAAACTGGTCCGCCCGGCACCCGCCCGCAATGCGGTATCCGCCGTCAGCGCAGCGGCCCCGGTCATGCCCACCGAACCCGCCACCACACAAACGGCCCCGCAACTGCCCTTGTGGGCGTCGCCCGCCCGTTGCGGAATTAAGCGAGCGACGCGCTCCCCGGTTAACAATTGGGCGGCGACGGGACTGGCAGCGACGATGTCTTCGGGAAAACCAATGTCCACCAAGTGCAGAATGCCGCAGAGATCTCGCCCAGGGAAAAACATATGCCCCACTTTGGGCAAACCAAATGTCACCGTCAATGCCACATCGGCGCACGCCCCGGCCGCCGCGCCCGTATCGGCGTCTAACCCCGAAGGCAAATCCACCGCCACAATCGGCACGCCGCTCTGGTTCATAAATTCTATAGCACTCGCTAGTGGCTCTCTGGCGGGACCGTGGACCCCGGTGCCCAGCAGCGCGTCTACTGCCAGATCGGACTCCCCCAAAGCATCGCGCAATTCGGTAAAAGAATCTGCTTCGCCGATCTCCTCTACTTGCCCTCCCGACGCCTCGAACAATTCCATGTGATGGGCCGCGTCTCCCACAACAACCTCTCGGCGTTGTGCCAGAAACAGCCGCACTCCCACACCGCTTTGGCGCAACAGCCGCCCCACCACAAAACCATCGCCGCCGTTGTTGCCCTTGCCGCATACGACCACCACCCGCAAATTGTCCAGCCCCTCCCACTTTTCTGCTATGGCATCAACCACACCGCGACCGGCCCGCTCCATCAATTCAGTTCCGGGGATCCCTCGCTCTTCAATGGTGCGCCGGTCGATCTCGGCCATTTCGTCACCGGTGACCAATTTAATAAAGTCCACATCCACGGCGTTCATACCTCCCAGGGGCGCAACACTTCGCGCCAATTGCGCTGCGGTTCTTCGGGGCGCGCAGCGCCGGTGTATTTGGGCAACAACTCCCAAAAATTAACGCTTAAGAATAAGGCCAGTGCCGACCCCGCGCCGCAAAACAAACCGATACCCGTCAGCGCGCCCACGCCCAGCATAAACAGCGCCGCCAGCAATAAGCCAAAGGACAGCGCGATATTGTCAATGGCCAGGAGAAAACTCTGGCGCAGCGTGTGCCATGCCTTGCCGTCCTGCGACACCAGAACGGGAAAGATGTACACTGAAATGAGCGCCAAGCCAACGGCAAACCATATCATGGCACCGCCCAGCAACAGGCCAATCCAACCGCCGATTCCCTGGTAAAAGTGAATGTTCACCAATAATACCAATGTCGCCACTACTATTGCCGCACCTATTGCCTGTGCCCGCGCGGCAAAACGCCGTCCCTCTGCGAGCAGGGTTCGCCAGTCGATTTCCCGCTTTTGGGCCCAAACCTTGCCTGCGCTAAAGAGCAGGACCGTGGGTGGGGCAAAAAGCACACCCTCCACTCCCAAGACCATGGCCATTAAACTGGATTTTTCACCCCACGTCTGTGCCACAGCAATCGAAATATAAGCCAGAGCCATCCACGGAATGCTGAGGACACCCCACAGCAAATTGACGGCAATCAGTCCACCTAAATGATCGTACGCCGCCCACAGAAACTTGCCCCAATTGCCTTTCAAACCGACTGTATTCCCCGCAGCATAAACTCGGCGTAGATGCGCGCCGTCTGCACCAGATCCCGCACTTTCACGCGCTCGTCAATGCCGTGCCCCTGTTCGCCCTTGGGGCCGTAGCCGACCCCTGGCAAACCGCCGTCCTCGACAAAGTAGTGAAGGTCTGTAAAACCCGTGGTCGCCCTAAAACTGGCCGGGCGACGGCGCACGGCTTGCACGGCCTGTGCAAACGACTGCGGCAAAGGGATTTGCGGATCCACAACACATGGCTCAATGCGCAGCGGCGCCCGCACATTGTATTTGACTTTGGCCTGACTCTTTGCCAAGCGCCTTAAAGTCTGGCGCAGTTCCCTCTCGGCGCGCTTTAACGTCTCGTTGGGCACAATGCGACGATCGATGGAAAAAACGGCTTTGGCCGGTACGGTATTGACCTTGTCTCCCTCTCCCCCGCCGAATACACCCCCTATATTGATAGTAGGGTTGCGCTCCTGCCCCGTGTGGTCGCGGTATCGACGCGACGGCGCGGCCAACTTGCTCTTCAAACTTTGCAGATCGTGTACTATATGCGCCATAGCCTCAAAGGCATTGGCCCCCAGATGGGGACTGGCGGCGTGTGCCGGTTTGCCCTGTAGTTCAACTTCGAGCCATAAAACGCCATTGTGCCCGTAGCCCACGTTGAGACCAGAAGCTCCTTCGCAAACGACGGCGTAATCGGCGTCGATCAGCCCCTGGCGCACTATATAACCGGCGCCCAACTCCCCCCCGGTCTCCTCATCGGCAGTAAACGAACACTCGACATTAAAGGCGGGCGTGCATTTGCCGCGCTGCACCGCTTCTAAGGCCGCCAACAGGGCGGCGATTGCCCCCTTCATATCTCCCGATCCGCGACCGTAAACGGCGCCGCTACTCAATTCCGGTTTAAAAGGATCGCCAAATTTCCATTTTCCCATGACCGGCACCACGTCGTAATGGGCGTTAAAATGTACCGTATCGGCAGCGCCAACATCCCAGCGCGCGATTAGGTTATAGCGCGGATGGTCAATGGCGCCGATCACTTTTTGGACTAATTGATCGGGCACGCGGTGCACTTTAGTAGACATGCCCAATTGCCCGCAGTGTTTTTCTAGGTGTTCGACCATATCCAGATAGTGATGGCCGGGTGGGTTGACCGTGGCTATACCTACCATTTGTTGCAACGATTGGATTAGGCTTTTTTGGTCGTTTTCTAGGTATTCGTGAGGTGTCATAAACTGGATCGATCCCCCTACGTGGAATGGGGATCTAGTATCGTTGTAAATGGCGAAACAGTCAAGAATTAGGGGCGTGATATGAGCGGCAGTTTGCGCGCTATTTTCGACCTTGGATAGAGGGCGACCCCAACCTTATCGTCTTGTCAATGCCGGCAAAGCCAATAAACCGCCTGCCTAGGGGGCATGTTCGGCGCGCAATTGGCTAGAGCTAATATCTATGCGGAATTCGTCCTCTGGTATTGCTTCGAACATATGGTTGTAGTCTGCGGGTATTGAGATGTAATCCAGCGTGCGATAGCGTTCTTCGTGTAGCCGTCCCGCCACCAGGAAGCGACAACCGGCGGTGGCCATCTCGGTCAATGCGGCCTCCATGCCTTTTACTCCCCCGCCGTAGTATTTTCCCTCCACTAAACGCGCTGCGGTGTCGTACCCAATGACAAAAACACATCCTGGAAATAGCCGCGATTTTTCAACAAAAGTTGGCGCCCGGGTTACAACGACTGGGTACCGCCCCTTTATTTTGCACAATCGGTTGACTACTTCTGTATAAGCGAGCGTGGGCTTGTCAACGTTGAGCACGGAGATCTCAAGATTGGGGAGTAAATCGACGCGGTTTTGGGCCGCTCGCGCTAAGGCGATATGTCCTTTGTGCAGAGGGTTGAAGGAACCGGAAAAAAGCAACCGGCCGCGCCTTTCCACTTCCGCACTCATATCATCTGGGGAGCTAACCTCAATCGCGTCTACTCTCCCGGCCAGGAGAGCTTCTAGTGGTTCCTGCACTGAGATATTGCGCACGGCGCTTGCCTCGCAGAACGACTTTTCCCACTCCAAGCGCCCCTCCACGCCGCACGTTTCTCCAAGTATCTGCAAAATAAAACGACTAAGGGTGTCCTCTTGCTCAAGGCGCCCCCCCTCGTTTTTTTCAAAGTGGAGAACGCACATGTGGTAGCTGCGATCCGTGCGCAGGGCGATAAGCGCTCTATCATCGCCGCGCCGTTGGCGGCTAGTGGCTAGGGCAGCCGTACAACCCACGCCAATACTGGATATCTCTGCGCCGCTAAATTCCCGGGCGCGCCAATGCGCTTGCGCCGCCAATGCCCGGGCGGTTTCCTCCTCGGCGCGGTATGGCCCTGCAACCCCCAGATAACCCTCCAGTGCCTTTTCGTGGTAGGGCACTTGCACCTCGACCACAGCGCGCGAAGCGCCGGGATGGTTTAGCAGCCAGGAACACACCTCTATGCCTCCCCCGGTCACCGCCAAGCCTATTTTGCGCCCGCTGCCGAGCACAGCTTCAACCCGCTCCCAGATGGGCTCGTCGACACCCATTACTCAAAGATGAACTCATAGATACTGCGCAGCCCCCAGCAAGTCAAGAAAAGACCGCTGACCAGATTGAGCAGTAAGAGACCGCCGCCCATTTGCAAGGGCTTGGGTAAGAAGCGCCGGTCGGTCCATATCATCAACAGACACCACAGACCGCAGGTCAGCAAACTGCCAAAAATGGCCGCCGGCGTGACGATGGCCACGGGATTGCCGCCCAACCACATAATAGCCACACCGCCAATGCCGCAATAAGCCACTACCCAAGGCCGCAAAGCAGCAATTGGCGATTCGCGCACCCGAGCTATCAGAGGCCGCAAACACTCGTACGTGGTGCGCGTGTAAAGCTCATAAGCCCCCAAAATAGTGCCAAAGAAAGCCAACAACACCCCGGCTTGGTAAAGATATACCAGTTGGGGATGCAAAAGCGTAAGAAACTCGGCCTGCACCGAAAGCAATTTGGCCGACGCCGGCACAATCTGCTGAGTGTGCAACACAGTTGCGCCCAGTACCATAAATGCAATAGTGAAAATTACGATACAAGTAAACGAAACCAGGGAGTCGGTAAACGGGGCGCGCAGCCAGCTCCTGCCCAATTGGTAATTCTCTCCGCTGTCCGCCAATTTCACACCTTCGGGCCCGGCCGTTATTTTTTCCTTTAGCATCCCCCACCCCTTTTCCCGCAGCATGCCGATGTAACCGAAATAATCCTGTGTTCCGCCGCCGATTGCGCCCAGATACACGCCGATCTCTATCCAGGGTGAACGCGCATTGATTTTTGGATATTTCTCAGCGACCCATGGCTCGTAATCGGGCAGCGAAGGCACAAAGGTGTGATATATCACAGCCAGCCAATCGGGCTGTACCACGATCGCAGCAATTAAGATGCTCACCAATAAGACCCCCACTACCACGGTCTGAAAGCGCTCCAACGCCGCATAGCTCTGCACCAAGGTCAGGGCGATTGCCGCCGCCACAAAGGCCGTCCCCCACACCCGCTCATCACCCCACACCTGCATCCCTTCAAAGCCAAAAATCCACACCGCGAATCCGCCCAGCATCTTGGGCAACCCCGACAACCACAACGGGAAACACAGCAAAGTGATGACCGCCAAAATCCACACCGCCCAATTTTGCGGCCCGGGCAAATAGCGCCAGCGTTCAATGGGGTGTTCGCCGGTCAAGGTGATGTAGCGCGCCGCCGTGTACACCTGCACAAACTTCATAATCCCGCCCCCCACAAAACACCACAGCAACGCATAACCAAAAAGCGCCCCGCCGCGCGAGGCAAAAACCGTCTCCCCGCTGCCAATGGTCACCGAGGCAATAATGGCCCCCGGGCCAAAGAGCAACATGAGCGATTTTAAATTGCGCGAGCGCAATTCTTCTGTTAGTGGCGGATACTTTAACCCTTCACTCATACAAACTCTCCTTTCGCGTCATAAGCCAAAACAATATCGCGCAACTTCCTCTGTGTCAAATAATTGACATCCTCAATACTAACAGCGATATTTGCCCCCTTCAAATACCTGCAACCTCATAGCGAAATAATCCCATGGAAATCAACAAAGCCGTCGTCCCCGTAGCCGGTTTGGGCACCCGTTTGCTGCCCACCACCAAAGCCATACCCAAAGAAATGTTGCCCCTGGGCCGCTACCCCATCATCCAGCACGCCGTTGAAGAACTCATCCAGGCCGGCGTCAACCGCACCCTCTTTGTCTCCAGCCGCAGCAAAGTGGCCATAGAAAACCACTTTGACGACTATTCCGAGCTCATGCTCCACCTGGAATTAAGTGGCGGCGAAGTGCAGCAAGTGAGCCGCTTTGACTACCGCCAGCGCGGCGTTGAATTCTTCTTCACCCGCCAGCAAGTGCCCTTTGGTCAGACCAAACCGTTGGGCACCGGCGATGCGGTAGCCGCTGCCGAAAGTTTTACCGAAGGCGCCCCCTTTGTGGTGGCTTACGGCGACAGCATCATCCACTCGCAAGAAGAACAAACACTGCTGCAGCGCATGGTTGCCTCGCACGTCCAACACCAATCCGTTTGCACCATCGCCGTCTACGAAGTCCCCACAGAATTGGTCCACAACTACGGCATTGTGGTGCCGGATAACGCCGAGCAGCAAACGACGGATTGCCGCCTGGCCGATATCATCGAAAAACCCAACCCCAACCAGACCGACAGCCGCCTGGCGGTCAGCGCCCGCTACATTTTTGGCCCCGAAATCTTTTCCGCCATCCGCAACGTCAAACCAGCGCCCAGCGGCGAGATCTATCTTACAGACGCCATCCTGGCGCTCATCAAAGAGGGCCTGGTGGTGCGCGCCGTCAAACTGGCTCCTGGAGAAACGCGCTACGATATTGGCAATCATCTGGCTTATTTCAAGACGTTTATCGACTACGCCATCGAAGATCCCCACAGCGGTCCCGAAATCATTAACTACATGAGAAAAAAGCTGGCTAAACCCGAAAAATAGAGTATTCACCTCGCTTGACAGCTTTTTTCTTGTACATATCTTAAGAGCAATTATTATTGACATTTACGTTAAAAATCGCACGGCGTAAACCACCCCGTTGAAGGTAAGACATTATGAGCACGACCTGGAAAGAAAAACTGTCCGGCCAGATAGAAGAAGAACTGGAACGCGAGATTGACATCTTTGAAAACCAGATCCAGATGCGCAAAGAGGAAAAACTCGACGAGCGCATCTTCATGGAAGCGCGCCTGCGCCGCGGCGTCTACGGCCAGCGCTACGACAACGGCCAGCGCTTTAACGGCACCGAAACCCAGGAACTGCAATTCCCTTCCAATACCAACGGCCACAACTTGACCAAAGGGCCCGAAACCGCCTGGGATGCCCCGGGCATGCAGCGCATAAAGATCCCCTTTGGCGGGTTGAACACCGAGCAAATGGATGTATTGGCCGACCTGGCTGAGGAATATTCGGACGGCATCTCCCACATCACCACGCGCCAGGACGTGCAGTTCCACTTCATCCACATCGAAGACACCCCCGATCTGATGCGCCGCCTGGCCGCCGCCGGCATCACCACGCGCGAAGCATGCGGCAATTCGGTGCGCAACGTCACCGCCTGCCCGCTGTCGGGCGTGTGCCGCACCCAAAGCTTTGACGTGACGCCCTACGCCAAAGCCTGCGCCAAATTTCTCTTGGGCCACCCCGACGCCCAGGACTTCGGCCGCAAATTTAAAATCGCCTTCTCCGGCTGCAAACACGAAGCCTGCGGCGTCACCACCATGCACGACATGGGCGCTATCGCCGTCACCCGCACTGTAGACGGCAAAGAGCAGCGCGGTTTTGAACTCTACGTCGGCGGCGGCCTGGGGGCGGTGCCTCACCAGGCCAAGCTCTTTGACGAATTTCTGCCGCCTGAGGAGTTGCTGCCCACCGCCCAGGCCATTTCCCGCGTCTTTGCCCGCCTGGGTGAAAAGCGCAACCGGGCCCGCGCCCGCATCAAATTTCTAGTGGCCAAGCTGGGCATTGACGAATTCAAGCGCCTCGTCCTCGAAGAGCGCGCCGAATTGCCCGAAGACCCGCGCTGGACTGGTGACATTGAGGAGTTCATCCACGCCTTTGACGAAGAACCGCTCAAAGAGGGGCAGGCGCTCAATGGCGCCGACGCGCCCGCCGGCTTTGACGAGTGGTACGCCACCAACGTCTACCAGCAGCGCCAAGAGGGGTATGTGGTGGTCACCGTGGCGCTGCCCCTAGGCGATATCACTTCGGCCCAATTGCGCGCCCTGGCCAATATTTGCCGGCGCTATGTCAAAGACACCATTCGCACCACCGTGGAACAGAACATCGCCTTGCGCTGGGTTAGCGAAGCCGACCTGCCGGCCCTGTACAGCGAGTTGCAGGAGATTGGCCTGGCCGAATCGGGCGCCGGCACTATTGTCGACGTAACCGCCTGCCCCGGCACCGACACCTGCAAACTGGGCATCTCCTCCTCCCGCGG
>CAXGRO010000005.1:0-33788 GCA_964012055.1 uncultured bacterium | reverse complement strand
ATTAACTGCGTTGATCCCATCTAATAGCGCCATATTACTGCGCCAACGTACATTGAGCGGTTTGGGGATGGCCTCAGAGCGCGGTACAAATAAATGCCGTACTATGTGAACTACCAATCCTACAAAGGCAAAGACGGCAATTCCAAATTGGCAATGTGTTGCAATATCCGAATCACCTGAATGCTATAGCCAAACTCATTATCGTACCATACATATAAATTGCATCGCTTCCCCTGCACAATAGTTGCCTGCGAGTCGACAATACACGTCTTTAAATTGCCAACAAAATCGCTCGACACCACCTCGTCAGACGCGGTAAAATCAATTTGACCTTGCAGCGGTGAATTGAGCGACATATCGCGCAGGTAATTATTCACCTCTTCCACCGACACATCGCAATTCAACCCCAGGCTGAGTATGGCCAGTGAGACATTGGGGGTGGGCACGCGAATGGCATTGGCCGTCAGGCGGTAACCCAAATCTGGCAACACCTTGCCCACCGCTTCGGCCGCCCCGGTTTCGGTGATGACCATATTAAGCGGGGCGCCGCGCCCCCGGCGGCTCTTCTTGTGGAAATTGTCGATGAGATTTTGGTCGTTCGTATAAGAGTGGCACGTTTCGATGTGGCCGTTTTCAACGCCAAAGCGGTCGTGCATGGCCTTGAGGATGGGCACGATGGCGTTGGTGGTACAACTGCAGGCGGAAAAGAGCTTTTCTTCTTGGCAAATAGAGTCGTTGTTGACGCCGTAGACAATGTTGGGGACGTCGCCGTCGCCGGGGGCGGTGAGGACCACCTTTTCTACTCCTGGAGCCTGGAGGTGGCGTCCTAACCTTTCGCGGTCGCGCCACACGCCCGAATTGTCCAAAACAATGGCCTGTTCGATGCCAAAATCTGTGTAGTTCAACAATTCCGGTGCCTCGGAATAAAGTATGCGAATCATATTGCCGTTAGCGACAATGGCGTTCTCCTCTTCATCGATAATAATAGTGCCTTTGAAGGGGCCGTGGACCGAGTCGCGGCGCAACAAGCTGGCCCGTTTGCGCAGATCGTCTTTCTGTTTTTTTTGGGTGACGATGGCGCGCAAGCGCCACTTGTCGCCGCCGCCGCTGCGCTCCAGCAGATTGCGTGCCAGCATCCGACCGACGCGGCCGAAACCGTAGAGCACAACGTCTTGCGGCGAGGCACGCAGCGAAGTGCGGCCGGTATTGATCGATTCCACTTCGCGGCGCACAAAAGCGTCGACCTCTTCCCCGCCCTCGCCCTGCCAGCGCGTGGTCAATTTGCCGATGTCGATGCGCGCCGGCGCCAGTTCGAGCCGACTCAGGGCCTGCAGGATGGCCAGACTGGAGACTACCGAAAGTTCGTCGCTGAGCACCTGGCGGGCAAAACGATGCGCCTTGAGAATGTCGATCGCCGAATTTTGCACCAGCGAGCGGCCGTACACAGTGGTAACCACGCCGCTATTGCGGTAGAGTTGGCCAATCAGCGGAATCATCGCTTCGGCCATTTCTTCCCGCCTCTTCCAATCGTCGAAATATTCCGTCATTTTTTCATCTATCATGACGACTTCCCCTTGGTTGACATTCGACTGTTAGACCGAGCTGTGCCTCCCCGCGCAGCTCAAAGTGGGCAAATTTACGCCTCGGGCGTTGGGACGTACGCGGCAAAAGTCTGCAAAACTATTTTGCCGCCGCGAATAACAAAGGTGTCCGTGCCCAAGGGCGCAAAATCGCCGGCCGCCCACACGATATAGGCCACATCGCCTTCCACATCCTGGCGCACCATGGTGAAGGCTTCCATAAAGCCGGGCGGTAAATTGCCCACAAAGCATTAAAAAACCCGTGTATTGCGTCCAGCCCGCGCAGCGGACCGTCGGGTGTGTAAAGAGAACTGATTCCTCTGTGTAGTCGGTCATAATTTCGTCTACATTTACGGCCCCTACAGATTCCAAATGATGCCCCAAGACGGTGGCAGTTTGTTCGGCAGTGCTTTCTGACATAGTAATAAATCTCCTGAAATGGGGTAATTTCTAGTACTGCGTTAATACTCCTCTTCCTCCGGCGGCATGCGCCAATCGGGAGCCATGTTCTCAAAACTGGTGCACTCGGCATTCCAAGCCAATTGCACCGAATCGATGGGGCCGTTGCGCTGCTTGCCGACGATGAGTTCGGCAATGCCCTCCAGGTCGCCGCCCTCGGCGTCTTTGAGGTTGTAGAGTTCGGGGCGATAAATAAACATCACCACGTCGGCGTCTTGCTCAATACTGCCCGACTCGCGCAAATCCGACAATTGCGGCCGCCGGTCTGTCCGGCTCTCCACCGCCCGCGACAGCTGCGACAGCGCCAGGACCGGCGCATCCAATTCTTTGGCCAGGGCTTTGACGCCGCGCGAAATCTGCGAAATTTCCTGTTCGCGACTGTTGGCGCGCTCGTGCGCGCTCATCAATTGCAAATAATCGATGACGACCAGCCCCACACCCTGATCGCGCTGCAAGCGGCGGGCCTTGGCGCGCGCTTCCAAAATGGTAATGCCCGGCGTGTCGTCGATGAAAATGGGGGCCTGCGAAAGTTTGCCCAGGTTTTTGGTGAGGTTGATCCAATCTTCATCGCGCAGCCGCCCAGAGCGCAAATCTTTAAGGCTGAGACGCGTTTGAATACACAGCAGGCGCTGCGCCAGCTGCATTTTGGACATTTCCAGGCTGTAGAGGGCCACGGGAACCTTGGCTTCCACCGCCGCGTGCAGCGCAAAAGTCAACGCCAGCGCCGTCTTGCCCACGCTCGGCCGCGCCGCCAAAATGATCATATCGCCCTTTTGAAAACCGGAGGTCAACTCGTTGAGATCGGTAAAGCCGGTGTCGACGCCGGTGACCGTGCTCACCTGGTTGTGGGCCCGTTCGATTTGTTCGACTGTTTCTTCCAACACCGACTCCAGGCTCATGAACCCCTGGCCGATTTTACTCTCTGCCAGCGTGAAGATGCTCTGCTCGGCGCGGTCGATCAGTTCCTCCACGTCTTGGTCGTCGCGGTAGGCTTGTTCGGAAATTTGGGTGGTGGTTTCAATTAATTTTCGGCCCAATGCTTTTTTGCGCACAATGCCGGCGTGGTATTCAAAATTGGCCGCCGTGGTCACTACAGTGGCCAGGTCGGCCAGGTAGACCGGCCCCCCCACCTGGTCGAGTTGGTTGCGCTGCCTGAGAGCCTCGGTTACGGTAATAGTGTCAACCGCTTCGCCGCGGTCGTAGAGCCTCATTATGGCCTGGTACACCTTGCTGTGGCGGGCGTCGTAGAAATAAGTTTCGTCGAGCAATTCAACGGCGCGCCCTATAGCCTGCTGATCGATGAACATGGCACCCAATACCGCCTGCTCAACTTCTACGGCCTGCGGCGGCATGCGCTCGAGGTTTGCTACTCTATCTGCCGGTAATTGGCTCATCTTCCGTCCGTTTTAAAGCTCCATGCCATCGTAGAGCCGACGCACTTGGCGCATGTCTTCCCAAGTGGGCCGTTTCCATTGCGGGTTGCGCAGCAGCGCAGCCGGGTGGTAGGTGCACACCAGAGGAATGCCTCGATAGTCGTGCACGCGGCCGCGCAAGCGGCCCATCGATTCGACCGACTGCAGCAAGGTCTGTGAGGCAAAACGCCCCAAAGTGCAAATAACTTTGGGCCGTATGACATCGATCTGGCGCTCTAGGTAGGGTTTGCACGTTTCAATTTCCTGCGGACTGGGATCGCGGTTATTGGGCGGCCTGCATTTGAGCACGTTGCAAATGTAGACCTCTTCGCGCCGCAAGTGCATGGCCTCGATAATACGCGTCAGCAATTGGCCCGCCACCCCCACAAACGGCTCGCCGGCGCGATCTTCTTCGGCGCCGGGCGCCTCGCCGACAAAAACGATATCGGCGTTGGGATTGCCAGCGCCAAAAACAAATTGCTGGCGCGTTGATCCCAGAGGGCAACGCGTGCATTCACATATCTCTTGGCGAAACGATTCCAATTCCGCAGGCCCACCTTCAACTTCCTGTGGCGCTGCGATTTCCACCTCAGTTGGAACGACGAAATCGCGCCCTTCAAAAAGGCGCAAGTCCTCGAGATAACGCCGCATTTGCGCAGCGATCTCCCGCGCTTCCCGGAGATCTTCCATACGCTTTTTCAGTCCTGTGTTAGGGGAGAAAATGACCGCTGGGCAAAACTGTGTCAAGTCCGCTGGCGCCGCGCTTGCACCAGGCGGTCGAGCAACCGGTCCGCCACATCCAGCTTGCTCATTTTGGGCAGAGATTCCACGTTGCCCTGTGCGTCGATCAAAGTCATTATATTGGTGTCGACGCCAAAACCGGCGCCCTCTTGTTGCAAATTATTGAGCGCGATAACATCGCCGTTTTTGCGCCGCAACTTTTCTTTGGCCCGCTCCAACCCGTCCTCCGTCTCCATGGCAAAACAAATCGAATAGCGCGTCCCCTTGCGCCGCCCCAGAGTTGCGGCAATGTCGGGATTTTCTACCAGATCTATGGTTAATTTGTCACCGCGCTTGATCTTGTGGGCGGCAACCTCGGCGGGGCGGTAGTCGGCCACCGCCGCCGCCAACACCACCCCGTCCACCGCGTCAAAAACCTCCTCACACGCCGCCAGCATCTCCAGGGCAGAGCGCACCGGGCGCAAGTCGACATCCTGGGGAATGGGCAAGTTTGTGGGGCCCGATACCAAAGTCACCTGCGCCCCCCGCGCCGCCGCCCGCTGCGCCACCGCAAACCCCATTTTGCCACTCGAGCGATTGCTGACAAAACGCACCGGATCTAGGTCTTCCACAGTGGGGCCGGCGGTCACCAGCAGCGCAACGCCCTCCAAGTCGCGCCCCTGCCCCAGCAAGTCCGCCGCTCGCTCGACGATGGTTTCGGGCTCGCCCATGCGCCCTTTGCCCACGGCGCCGGAAGCCAATTCGCCCTCCTCGGGTTCAACAAACGCCACACCGCGTTCTTCCAGGCACCGACAATTGGCGCGCACCGCCGCATGGTGCCACATATGCTCTTCCATGGCCGGCGCCAAGAGCACCGGCGCCGCACAGCTGAGCATAGTGGTCGAGAGCAAATCGTCGGCCAGGCCGTGGGCCAATTTGGCGATGAGATGGGCGGTGGCCGGCGCTATGAGCACCATGTCGGCCCACTCGGCCAGGCCCACGTGCAAGACCTTGAACTCGGCTGAGCGTTCGAACAGCCCCGTATGCACCGGGTGGCCGGATAAAACCTCTAGGGTTGTGGGGGCAACAAATTGCTGCGCTGCCTCGCTCAATACCACCCGCACCTCGGCACCCTGTGCGACCAATAGGCGCAAAATCAGCGGCGTTTTATAGGCGGCAATGCCCCCCGTGGCGGCCAATAAAATTTTACACCCGCACAATTTCACTTTGACCGCCTCTCTTTTGCCGGCTGAATGGCTGGAGCTATTTGCTCAACTATTTGTTGGGGCGAGCGCTGGGCGGTATCGATGACCAGATCGTAAATGAATAGATCGCCAATGTCTATGTCGTAGTAATCCGCATAGCGCCGGGCCTCGGAGCGCTGGCGCTGCTCCATATCCTCCAAGGCCCGACCGACATCCTCCTCCTCTCTGTTCCCCACCCGTTGGGCGCGCACTTTGAGATCGGCCTGGAGCCAAACTTTAAGGGCTGGCAATTTGTGCTCCAGGGCCATCCAACCGGTGATGCGCCCCTCCAGAATAACGCCCTGGTGTTGTCGTCCCATTTGCATCATGCGCTCGTCCACCGCGCGGTCAATTTGGGGGTCAGCCTCTGCCCGCCGGCCCCACTCGGCGAGCGAAACCCCGGCCTCTTTGGCCATTTGCCTGAACGTCTGCCCCGAGTTGATATAGTGCCACCCCAGGCGCGTTTGCAAAAGCTCGCAAGCCGTGCTGGTGCCGCTGCCGGGCAGTCCGCTTATCGTGACAATGTGAAATTGCTCAGCCACGCTGGCCTCACGCTAGATTTTGCACCTGTTCGCGCAAGCGCTCAACCTCTTCCTTAACCTCGACGACCAGATGCGTAATATCGGTCTCGCTCGCCTTAGAACTGATGGTATTGGCCTCCCGGTGCATTTCTTGCAGCAGGAAATTGAGGCGGCGGCCCACGTCCCCGCCTGCGTCGAGGGCGGCGAGAAATTGGGCGTTGTGGCTGTGAAAACGCACGACCTCTTCGGCAATATCGCTGCGCTCGGCCAGCAACGCCACCTCCATGGCCAGACGGTCCTGGTCAACCGCGCCCGGCTCCAGCAGTGCGTCCAACTTTTCCTGCAGTTTCTGCTGAATGCGGCCACGCGCTTGCTCCGCCATTGCTGCAACCCGCTTTAATTGTGCTTCTATTAGCAAAACGCGCTGGCGCAGGTCTTTTGTTAGCGTTTCGCCCTCTTGCTGGCGCATCTGAAGAAACTCGGCAAGTGCCTTATCTACGGCTTCCACAACCAAACTCTGCAAGGCCTCTGACTCCAATTTGGCTGATTGGATTTTAAATAGACCGGGCAGGCGAGCCAGAGTCGACAGTTCAACTTCCCCCACGGCCCCACTCAGCGCTTTGAGTTGTTCGACTCCCTCCACATAAGCTCGTGCCACGCTTTCGTCTAGGCTGGGCACTTCTCCGGCGGCTTCCCCTTCATCCCAATCGAGCACAACACTCACTTTGCCCCGAGAAATGCGCTGTTGCAACCGCTCCTTTATAGCGGCGTTGAACTCTTTCATATTATTGGGACAGCGCACCTGAATGTCGACAAAGCGGCTGTTCACCGAGCGCAATTCCGCCCGTATGCGCACCCCGTCGCACTCGGCAACGCCGGCGCCAAATCCGGTCATGCTGTAAATCATACATCCTGCTCCCACGGTTATTTGCTTATTAAACTACTACATACCCGGATTTATCTCTACCCCCAACAAATTGGCAAAACCGCCCAGGCGCACTAATTGCCGCCCTTCCATTGTGAATTTCCACAATACATCGCCGGCGGTTATCCACACCCGCCGCTGCACCTCGTCTACGGCAATGGCCCGACCGCCCGCCAATCCGGCCCACTGAAACAGCGCAATGCCCTGCGGATTAAATGCAACCACATCGCTGGCGCCCACCACCCAACAATCGCCCGTAGCGCGGTCGGCGGCCAAGCCCCTGCCGCCGTCCGTGGGCAACTCTAAGCGCAGCACATCGCCGGCGCCGTCCAGGCGGATCAATGTCGCCCCGCCCCCTGCTAGAACCCAACCCTGCTCATCCAGTCCCGCGGCCAGTCCGATAATCCCATCTATATTTGTGAATTCGCCGACCTGTTTATTTTTGACGTCGTAGAGTAACACTCTACCCGTTGCGGCATCGGCAATCCAGCACCGACCTGGGGCCGCAGCCAGTAGCGAAACCGCCTCAAAATGGGCGTCCACCGTCGTCAACGCCAGCGTATCTGCACCGTTTTCTAAAGTGAAATAATGCACTTTGTGGCTCTGGTTATCGCCCACCCATCCGAGGCGATTTTCCACATCGAAACTCAACGCCCCCAACTCGCCTAAAGCCGCTTCCACCTGGCGCAATTCGCCCGCCGGATCAATAACTTGCAAACTAGCCAAAAAACGATCGCTCACCCACAATTCGCCGCTCTGCCTGTCCAGCGCCATGCCTTGTATGTCTGGAAAGCGACCCACCGAAAGCTGGGCCGTGCGTCCGTCGGGGCTGAGTTTCCATACCACCCCGCTCACCGGATCCGCCGCCCAGGCCGTTTCTGGGCCGGGCGTGGCGCGCTGCGCAAAATCAACAAAACGCTCGCCTTCGCCCTCTACAATCAAGGCCAATCGGTAATCGTAGGTGGTGCCGTTTTCCACCTCGGCGTCGACAAATTCTGTCGCCGCCGACTCCAGCGGTTCGGTGAGGCGTTCGACAAAATCACCGCCTTCTGTGCTGCGGTAGATTTGATAACCCGCGATATCGCTGAAGTGGGTGTAATCCCAACTCAATTCAACCTTGGCGTCGCCGGCCATAACCACCAGTGCGGTGGCAGAATTGTCGGGAAAGTCGGTCTGAGGATCTAGCGGATTGCGGTGTTGGCGGTCGGCACAGCCCGCGGCCAATGCGCAAACCCACGCAAATATATAAAAGAAAGTGCAGTTCATTTTAAAAGAAAATGGTGTATGCAGTCAGCGCCAACCCCACTTCCATAACAACAAGAGCAGTTCCAGAAATGCGGTCGTAATTTTCCGCCCGGTTGAACTCGTCCTTCTGGCGCTGTTGGTTGGCGGCGCGCAAGTACTCGTCATAGGCATCGTCCGCTTCGACCTTGATCCACAGCGCCAGCACCCCGGCCGATAGGGCTAAAGCCGCCCCCAGGTACAGACCCTTGCCAAAGCGCTCAGGCGGGTGCTCCGCCCCCCCCTCGCCCAACTCTAAAGCGCGGGAACCGCGAGGGTCAAAAGCTTTTTTGACCGGTTTTTCTACCTTTTCCTCAACTCCTGCAAACTGCGCCTGCAAGGTCAACTGCACACCCTCTGCCCCGCCCGCCCCCGCTGCCCTGACCAGCAATAGCAATACGCCCATCCAGGCGCATATAACTTTTCTCTTTTTACCTGCCGAACACATAAACCGTGCCCTCCTCCGTAGCAATGCCAACCATGCGCTCGCCCAGGGCTACGGGACGCAGCGCCGGCCCGTCCAAGCGGTATTTCCACAGCAACCTCCCAGAGGTGCTGTCCAAGGCGTAAAAATGTTCGTCGGCGCTGCCGCAGTAAACCGTCTCTCCGGCAACGGCCGGCGCGCTGCGCACCACGCCCTGAGTGGTAAATTTCCACAACCTATCGCCCGAATCGCGCCCCAGGCCATAAATGGAATGATCCACCGACCCCGCCACCACCACCGTTGGCGTCAACGCCAACCCCCCGGCCATTAAAGCCCCCAGTCCCCGGCGCCACTCCACACGCCCCGAATCAAGCCGCACCGCCTGTATTGCCCCATCGGCCGTGCCCACGTAGGCGTAGCCCCCCTCCACGGCCGGCCGCGTGCGCACCCCGCTGTCCAGATCGCAGCGCCACTGCTCCTCACCGCTGTCCAAATCCAGCGCCGTCAACTCGCCGGCCGCACTGCCAATATAAACTCGCCCGTCGGCTACTGAGGGGGCCATCTGCAGCAGGCCGCCAATCTCGCTCTCCCACAATTCGGCGCCGTCGGCGCCGGCCAGCGCCACCAATTGCCCGGCTTCTAAAGCGACCAGCAGCGTATCGCCCCACCCCACAACCGGAGCGCACACCACGCCGGCGTAACTCCAGCGCACTTTGCGCCGCTGGCGGTCAAAAGCCCGCAAATGCGGTTTGCCGCCCAACTCCCCATAGGCGAGCAACTCACCCGCCAAAGTGGGCGGCCCGCAAAGCGGCGTTGATCCACCGCGCTTGCCCAGCAGCTGGCCGCTATAGCGGTCAAAGGCATAGAGCGACGGGGCTGTGGTCTGCTGCACCACCAGGCGCCCGGTGAACAAAACGCCCTCCAGGGGCGGCCCGTCCGTCTTTTGCTGCCACAACAGGCGCAGCGGCGGCTCTATACCCACCGCCCGGTACGCCCGCCCGTCTTGGCCCCCCGCCAACGCCCAGACCTCGCGATCGCGCCCGTCGCCCGGAATGTATACTGAGCCGCCGCCGCACCCCAACATCAGCGCCCCAAGGGCGACCAGCCCGCACAGGCGCTTAATAGTCCCAACCAAAAAAGAAATCCCAGCGCGTTTCATTGTCTATAGATTTAAAATCCGTGCGGCGCGAGCGGTCTAGGCGAAACACAACCCCCCCGCCCAAAGCCAGCCGCGCGCCGCCACCAATACTGCCGCTCCACTCGTCAAAAGCACCCGTCCAGGCATTGCCGGCGTCGACGAAGAGAGCGCCGCGAAAGGCGCTCAAATCGATATTGCCAAACGGCAAGCCAATGAGGATGCGGTCAAGCAGCGGGAAGCGCATTTCGCTGTTGACCAACACCATTTTATTGCCCCACAACGAGCGCCACGGATAACCCCGCAAGGTCCAACTGCCCCCCAGAGAAAAGAACTCGGGCACGTCGCCATAGGAGCGTCGCCCCATGAGGCGCAGCGCAAAAGCGCTGCGCGGCGACAGGCGCAAATAGTGCCGGTAATCGCCAAACACCGTAACATTAAAACGCCGCGAACTCTTAAAATCCACGGTCTGGGCCAAACCCAAACTATAGCGATTGCCCTCCAGCGGCCCGGTGGGAATCCACAGGCTGCTGTCGTGGGTATAGCTGACGTAATTGCCCATCAGCCACCCCTTGATCCGGCGCCCTTGGAACTGGCGATCGATATCGGCATGGCGCACCGTAAAGCGCGTTTCAAAACGGCTGAACATCGAAAAGGGATAGCTCAACTCCACATATCCGCCCGTGCGCTTTTCGCGCACAAAACGGCCAAAACGACTGGAAAAACGGTCGTTGAGTCTGAACAGCCCCCAGGTGACATCCACCTGGCGCTCTAGGTGGCGCCGCGCGATGGCAAAATTGAGGCCCTCAAAAAACCCCGTTTGATTGCCGGCTATGTGCGACAAGATCAAAAAGTATTGGTCGTTGCCCAGCACGTCGCTCAAACCCACCTGAATCCCCCCAGATGTGCCGAATTCTGGATCCTGGGATATCTGGCTCTGGGCCACGTCTAAACTAAGTTTCTTCTTGTATTTTTGTTTGGCGAAAAGGCTGCGACTGTGCAACCCTTCCAGCGTCCACAACTCGGCCAGGGGGGCCGCGGCAACTGCAACTGAGGCGCTGTCTGTTGCGGCCTTCAACTCGGGCAAGTCCATCCGGTATATGTGGAAACGCCCCTTCTCAAATCCCGAAAACACCATCCCCCGCTGATCGGTCTGCCAGCTCGGGTCAAAGGCGCCGGTGAGCGTATGGGTCAAGCGCTTGGTCTGGACTAACATTTCCCCCGCCGCCGTATCCAAGCGCGTGGCGTAGAGGTTGTACATGGTATCGCGATCGGAACAATAAGCCACCCACTTGCCGTCGGGCGACCAGGCCGGTTGCAAATCGTTGTGTTGCCCACGCGTCAAAGACAATATCTTCTCTTGTTCCAGGTCGTAAAGAAAAAGATTGTAGCGCCCCTGCCGCCCCCCCTGCCAGCGGTCTGAGCTAAACACCAGCTTTTGCCCGTCGGGCGACCAGTCGGGATCGCGATCGTGGTAAATATCGCTGGTCAATTGCACCATTTTCTCCGACTGCACATCCACCGTGTAGAGGTCGACCAGCCCGCCCTTATTGGCCCCGGCAAAGGCCAGACGCTTGCCGTCGGGCGACCAGGAGGGGGTGGAAATGGCGACTATGCCCTCCAGCTCTATATCGCGCGCCATGTATTTTTCGCGCAGATCCCACAAATAGAGATGGTCGCGCCCACCCGTCTTGGCCGCAAAAGCTAAAAAGCGACCGTCCGCCGAAACCGCGGGTTTGGTTTCGAGAAGGTGCAGCGACTCAAATAAGGTCGAGCGCTCGCCCTCCACTTCCACCACGGGTTCACCGCCTTTGGGCGACACGCGGGCGATGTGGGTGTACCCTTGGAAATTGCGAAAAAACACCACGTCGCCGCTGTCGGGACCAGCGGTAATCACCTCGGGCTTGACGTTAAAACCGTCGTTCGTCATAGCGGTTGCCATGTGGCCGGGCGGATCGCTGCCGGCAATATCGGGCAAATAGCGTTTGCGCAGGTGGTATTGCCAGTCGCGGTCCAGGGCGCTGAGCGGCTCGCCGGTGGTGATGGCGAACACTTCGGCAAAAGTCTCGCCGCGCCACCAATTGTTGAACAGACGCTCAAACACATCCTCGCCGTATTGTTGCGCCATAAACTCGCAAATCGATTGGCCCTCCTTGTACATCTGGTAGGTGCCGTAGATGTAGTGCATTTGCGCAATCGATACCAGGCGCCGCGAAAACAGCGCGTCGCGGATGACCATGTCGCCGTGACTGTCCCAAGGGCCCGACCAATACTCGGCCAGCCCTTCGCTAAACCACAACGGCGCAAAGCGAAATTCGGTGATGCCGTGGCGTTTGAGCACATGGCGTATGCGGTCAAAGGTAAAAACGTGTACCAGCTCGTGGTGCAACACGCGCTCAAAATCCGGCAGCGAGCCACTCAGGGGCAGGGCCACCCGCCCCTTGAGGTATTCGGTGAATCCGCCCACGCCCTCGGGCAAGAGGTTGGGAATGATGTTGGTTTGCTGAAAATAGATGTGCGACGAGTAGACGACCAGAGGGACGCGGCGCTGTACGGTGTGGCCGAATTTTTTTTCTAAATCGTAATAGCTCTGCTCGGCCATGTGGGCGGCATATCCGGCCAACTCTTCTTCTTCGGCAAAGAAGTAAACGTCGAAATGGGGAGTCTCCATCTTCTGCCACTCGAATTCTTCGTATTGCACTTTGTTTTTGCCAAAGTGGTAGAATTGGGCGCCGGTGGGGACGGCGGAGAGGAAGAGTATTACGGCTAAGGAAAAAAGGCGCAAGGCGCGGATCTCCTAATGCATTATGCGCGGTTGACGTGTGGTTTGTAGCCCCGGTAACAGGGGGCGCGCCTCTGGTCCATTACTGCGCTGGGTTCAAGAAAAATTTGGCATTTATGCGCACAAATAGCCTCCGAAGCCCTCGTTGGCGGATATGGGGCGGTGGATGGTCACCTGCTTGCCATCTTTTAGGCCGTCCTGGTAGACGGGACTGGCCTGGACGCCGCCGCCGTAAGTGATGCGGACGCGCGGGTTGTGGTGGCGAAAATAGGCGTGCAATTTGGCGTCGCCCTGCCATACCAATAAACCTTCTTGTTGTACCGCGGCGTCCTGTTGGCACAGCTTGTTGTAAAAGCCCTCCAGCACACCTACGTAGTAACGCTGGCGTTCGCGATTGCCGCGCAGGGAGTGCGCCCGTTTGTAGGTTTCCCACAACCGCCCCAACACGCCATCGAGATAATCGTAAACATAGGCAGCCAACTCCAAATTGGTCGGCGTGCCGTAAATTTGTAACACCGTGCCTTTTTTGTTTTCCAGCGGCGCGTACGTTTCTACCCATATGCTCTCGACGAAGAAAAACTCTTGCAGGACGAGGGCCAACCACAGCTCATAAGACGCGCGACGGCCCTTAACCTTTCCCAGGGTGCAATGTTGGAATTGGCGTTCGCCGTCTAGTTCAACCAAATCTACATTGTACTGCAGGAGCAGGCGGCGGGCTTTGTTGACCGCGGCCTGGGCCTCGTTTTCGTTGGGGCTGGAGGCGAGGGACAAAACCTTTTTGAGCACGCGCAAAACGCGCTCGTCTTCGGCCGCGTTGCCGCGCAGTCCCGCCGCCCTGCTGCTGCAGCGCAATTTTTCGCAGGCGCCTTTAAAAGCCTGGCCGTGCGGCGTCTCGTCGCACGCGCCGAGCACCTCGTCGACGTATTGGTGCGCCATTTCGTGCCGCAGCGTTTCCATAACCTCGAGCCAGGGGTACGATTCAATGTGGTGCAACGCAATCAACAAGCGCCTGCTACCCCCTTCCCAACGGCCCAAATGTGTGGCGCCCGCACTCAGTTCAATGAGCGGCTCGCGCAAGGCCCCGCATAGATACTCCTCATTGTAATGGCGCCACCACTGGTAGAGCTTGCGGTTCCAAACCGCGCGCAATTGGCGCCGGACCTCTTCCCCTTCTGCCGCCATATACTAACGCAGCGAGCGCACGAAAGAGGGACTGAAGGCGCCGCGCGCCACTTCGGCAACCGGCCCCTTCATTGTCAATTGATACTCGTCGTCTATGGCGATGTGCAAGGTGCCACCGGGGGCTTTAACAGTCACCGGGCTTTTGACCAAACCCAGGCGCACCGCCGCCACCGCCGCCGCGCAGGAGGAAGAACCCGAAGCCTGGGTCTCGCCGGCACCGCGTTCCCAGATGAGAATGTAAATGGCCTGGGGGCCTATGGGCACGGCCAATTGCACATTGGTGCGGCGCGGAAAGAGGCGGTGATTTTCCAATTGCGGGCCCAATTCGAGCAATTCCTCACGCGTCCATTTTTCGCTCTTGTCTTTAAAAACAATACAGTGGGGGTTGCCCACACTGACGCCGGTAAAAAGCAAGCTGCGCCCGGCCGCTTTTATGGGCTTTTGCACCAACTCTTTGGCTTTGAGCGAGCAAGGCAGTGCCCCCGGCTCAAAGGTCGCCCCGCCCATTTCCACCGTCGCCACACTGGGGTCGCCGTGCTTGTCGATGTGCAATTCCATCGACACCAAACCGCCCTCAGTCTCTACGCTAAAGCGGCGCTTGCGAGTGCGGCGGGTGGCGTAGAGATAGCGCCCAAAAATGCGCAGACCGTTACCCGACTTTTCGGCCTCACTGCCGTCTGGATTGTAGATGCGCACGCCAAAATCGGCTTTTTTGGACGGCGCCAAAGCCAAAATACCGTCGCTGCCCACCCCCCAATTGCGCTCGCACACGGCGCGGATGTTGGACGGGGTGAGGCGAAAGTCTAACTCCTTGGGATCGACGGCGACATAGTCGTTGCCCAGCCCGTGTCCCATAAAAAAAGCATTCTTCATTTCTTCCTCCGAAAAGAGTTGTATATTCTATTTTTTATGAAGTTAGAAAGATCGTCGATTGCGGTCAAATAGGCCTATGGGCTATATTCCCACCATGCTATATTTCGTCGTCGCCACTCGGCCCGAAGCCCGTCCTATCATCGACCACTTTCAGCTGAAAGCTGCGGATGTGGCGGCCAATTTCCCCCTCTATGGCAGTGAAAACTTGCGCCTGATCATTTCGGGAATGGGCAAAAGCGCCGCTGCCGCTGCCGCCGGCTACCTGCGCGGTCTGGCGCCCCATACTGCGGCGGCCTGGCTCAATATTGGCATTGCCGGCCACGGGCAAGCCGATATAGGCCTTCCCCTACTGGCTCATAAAATCGTCGAATACCACAGCGACCTGGCTCACTATCCGGCCATAACGTTTATCCCGCCTTGCCAGACGACCGAGTTGACCACCGTCGAACGACCCGAGGAAAGCTATCCCAGTCCATGCGCCTACGACATGGAAGCCTGCAGTTTTTGGCCCACCGCCAACCTCTTTGCCACCGCCGAATTGGTACACTGCCTAAAAGTTGTGTCCGACAACCCATCAAATCCTTTTAAATTGCTGAACAAACAACGGGTGGAGTCCCTCGTTGGCCAACACCTCAACTTGATTGAGGACCTCGTCCACCTCTTGTCAGCCACCGCCCGCGAACTAGGACAACGCCACTCACCCCCACCTCACTTTGACCTCTTCGTCGAGCGCTGGCATTTTACGGCGACCCAACGCCATCAATTGCAACGCCTCTTGTCCCACTTACACACCCTGGCGCCCGAAATCGATTTTACCGAACCCCAAATCGCCCATTTGCACACGGGTAGGGATGTCTTAAGTTTTTTGCAAAACTGTCTTGCCGATCTCTCATTGGATTTATGTTCGACTTCATATACCTAGAAGAATCGGTCCGCGACCACCCGCGCACCCGCGATATCCTGGCGCGCTTTCCCAACGCCACCCGCATCCCCTGCCGGCGCTACGGCGAAATTTTTAACCGCAAGGCCCAGGACTTTCGTTTGCAAAAGCGCAATCCCGCCCTGATTCTGGGGCGCAAACACGGCAGTTTGGTGCTGGAAGCCCCGCCGGGCTACGGCATTGGTTCGCCGCGCAATTTCTATTTTTCCCACATGCTCAACTGCCTTTACGATTGCCGCTACTGTTTTCTACAAGGCATGTACCGCTCTGCCCACATGGTCGTCTTTGTCAATTATGAAGACTTTATGGGTGCCATCAGCGACCAAATTGCCCGCACAGACGACGCCCCGCCCTACTTTTTTAGCGGCTACGACTGCGACAGTCTGGCGCTGGAATCTATCACGGGGTTTGTGGCATCTTTCATGGACTTTTTTGCCGCCCATCCGAAGGCTTATTTTGAACTGCGCACCAAAAGCGTCAACCTCAAGCCCTTGCTCAACCGTTCGCCCTTGCCCAACTGCATCGCCGCCTTTAGTATGACGCCGCCCGATATCGCAAAAGCCCTCGAAGACGGCGCGCCGCCTGTGGACAAACGCATTGACGCCATGGGCAAACTACAGAAAATGGGGTGGCCTATCGGTTTGCGTTTTGACCCCCTCATCTATCAGGTGAACTACCGCCATCACTACCGCGACCTCTTCGCCCAAGTTTTCTCTCGCCTTAGCTCAGATGACTTGCACTCGGTGAGCCTGGGACAATTCCGCCTGCCCCGGGCGATTTACAAAACAATGTACCAGCTCATGCCCGCCGAAAAACTGCTGGCCTACGGCCTCGAGGAAAAAGCCGGCATGGTCTCCTATAAAGAAGATCTCGCGAAAGAAATGCACACCTTCTGCACAGAGGAGCTAATGCGCTATATTTCGCCCGACATTTTCTTCCCCTGCCCCTCCAGCACACTGCAACTGCCGGGCTGACATGGAGCGCACCATTCTCGTCACCGGCTCCAGTTCGGGCATTGGCCGCGCCATCAGCCAACACTTGCTCACCGCCGGCCACAATGTGCTAGGCGTGGCGCGCAATTTCGC
Organism: uncultured bacterium; assembly: GCA_964012055.1. Taxonomy (GTDB): domain Bacteria; phylum Latescibacterota; class UBA2968; order UBA8231; family UBA8231; genus CAXGRO01. Next base: position 17,225 of record CAXGRO010000005.1, on the reverse strand, counting down.
CAAGTCCCCCTGCGACCACCCGCGCTTCTCCAGCATCTCCATAGACTTGGGTGATCTCGACGCGCTGCCCCGAAAACTGCCCCAAGTCGTCGCCCAGGGCAGCGCCGTGGACGCCCTCATTTGCAACGCCGGACAGGGCCGTTTTGGCAACCTCGAACAGTTTTCCTACGCGCAAATTCGTGCCTTACTCGACCTCAATTTCACCAGCCACGCCTACCTGGTGCGCGCTTTCTTGCCGCAATTAAAAAAGACCGGCGGCGACATCGTCTTCACCGGCTCGGAGGCGGCATTACAGGGGGCGCAGAAGGGCTCAATTTACTGCGCCAGTAAATTCGCCCTGCGCGGTTTTGCCCAGGCCTTGCGCCAGGAGTGCAGCCGCAACAATATCCGCGTCGCCCTGGTCAACCCCGGCATGGTCGACACCCCGTTCTTCGACGAGCTCGACTTTGCCCCAGGTAGTGAGCCCGATCAACACATCACCCCCGCCGACGTCGCCCAGGCGGTCGGCCTCATCCTCGCGGCGCGCCCGGGCACGGTGATTGACGAGATCAATTTGTCGCCGCAAAAAAACGTAATCAATTTCAATCCCGACAAACCGCGGACTTGATTTTATCCCACTGAGAGAAACACACCATGTCGAGCACACTTTCCCGCATTCTCTTACTCGCCTTGTGCGGTCCCCACTTTGCCGCCTGCACCGCCGTGCGCCAACAATTGGGCCAGTCCCTCGTTTCGGTAGAGACCGAAATTGCCATCGGCGAAAAAATTGCCGCGCAAAGCGAAGCGCAGGAAAAGGTATTAAAAAACCGGCGCATCCAAACCTACGTCCGCCAGTTGGCCCAGCCGCTTGTCGAGCAGGGGCTTTTAGATCGGCCGAAAATCACCTACCGCATTACGGTGCTGGACAACGCCAAACAGATCAACGCCTTTGCCATTCCGGGCGGCCATATCTACGTGTATACGGGGTTGTTGCTGGCGGCCGCAAACGAGGCCGAAGTGGCCGGCGTGCTGGCGCACGAGATCGGCCACGTTGTGGCGCGCCACTCGGCCAATCAACTGGCCTCGCAAGTGGGCCTGCAAATACTCACCGAGGCGGCGCTGGGACAGGAGTCCGAAGAGTTGACCCAAGACATCGCCGCCTGGGCCAATTCCCGGGCTATGGCCCGCTTTAGCCGCGACGACGAGCGCGAGGCGACACCTACGCCATAAAACACTTAACCGCCACCAGCTACGAACCGCGCGGTCTGATCACGTTCTTCGACAAGCTGCGCCAATTGGAATCCGGCAAACGCTCGGGGCTGGAAAAACTGCTGGCATCCCCCCCCCCGGCGAGCGCATGCGGCGCCTGCAAAAACTCATCGCCAAAGCCAGCGACCCGGGCGGCAAAACCAACGCGCAGCACTACCGCACCCAGATCCGCGCGTTCAAACGTTAGAAGTCAATTTACAAGCTCGACACAAGCGAAAATTCCGTAACCGAGCTTCGCCATAAATGACTTATAGAAGCTATTTCGGCTGGCGCGCCAGCTCTGCAAAGGGCAAAAAGTAAAACCGCGAAAACATAGAATAGTGCCCGCCGTCCAACTCGCGGGCGGTGACGATGAGGCGATTTCCGGCGCGAGTCATTTCTTTTTGCGGCCTGAAGACCAAGTGCCCCGTTTGAGCATCGTAGGCCGCATCCACCCGCCCCCATTCCGACACGAACATATTGACTACACCCGGGTTGTAGCGTCTGGGATCGGCCAGGCGCACCGCCAAACTGTCGGGCGGGTTGCGCGGTAAAAAATCCAGGCCTGGCGCTGTCTCGCTCAAATGCAGAGGCGCCAGATTTAACTTGTATATAAAGCGAGGCATATCCAAATTGGCCCCTACAACGGCAACGCGGTTTAGTAGTGCGACCGGCGTGGCGCCGTCGACCCCGCCTTCATCCTGGGTAAACATCAACTTAAACCCCAGTTTTTGGGCTTGTTCGACGACGACCGCGTTGTATTCTCCATAGGGATAAGCCAGCACATCGGTATCTATGCCGTGCGCCTCCAATTCCCTCTGCGCCCTCTCGATGTCCTCTCGCACCCAGACGGCGTATTCTTTGCGGCTCTCTCCCGCACGCGGCCGCCCAACATAAAAATGGCTGTAGGTATGGTTGCCCACTTCGGCGCCATATTTTCGCATCTCTTCGATCATTTCCCAGGTCATGTGTGCTTTGGCACCGCTGGAGAGCGGCTCGACATTGGGAAAGAGTACAAAGGGATAGCCGAACTCTTTTAAAACAGGAAAGCCATGCTCATAAATAGAGCGGTGGGCATCGTCGATGGTGATGAGCACGGCCTTTTGCGGCATCGGCTCCTGCGCTTCGCACAGGCGGCGAAAAGCGCTGAGGGAAAGCACCTGATACTCCTCGTCGCGCAGATAAGTCAATTGCTTTCTGAAGACCTCCACCGAGACGTTGGTGGAAGCGTACTGCGGCTCGGCAAAGCGGTGGTAGAGCAAAACGGTAACATAGCCGGGGCGCTGTGCGGCCACAGCGCCGCCGGCCAGCGACAAAAAACAATACAAGAGCAGGCGGATCGTCATTGGGCCCTCAGCGCGCCGCCACATCGGTGCGCAACGGAGACGCGTCCAACGCCTGCAAGCCGTTTTGCCGCATAACCCGCAGCACGTCGTCGACGTATTCTTGTCCCCGCGTAGAATAGCGCTGTAGCGCAGTCGCCAGCACGTGTCCAGCCAGCGGCTTTTCCTCCTGCCGCAAGCGGCGCCGCTCCCGGCGGAAATCCTCGTACGCCGGATGGGTGTTGAGGTTGCGCATATAACTGCCCAAACTCGCCCCTATGGTGGGAAATACTGCCAGGCGAAAGCGCGCATTATCCACATCTTTGGGGGCAAGCCCGGCCGCCTGCTTTCCCCACACCCGCTGCCCGTAGAGGTTGTTGCCCTGGCGCGCAAACCGCGAGCCTCCCCAACCCGACTCTATGGCCGCCTGGGCCAGTGCAAGCGAGGGGGGAATGGCATCTACGCGCAACAATAACGCATTTAACGTATCGCCCGGCGCGGCCAATTTGCTAGAATAGTTCTCCAGGCGATAATAAGCGCTCATCTCGTGCAGAAAGCCCTTTTCCTCTGCCACCCACTCGTGCGGAGGCCGTTGGCGCAATGCCTGCAGGCGCTGGCGCTGTGCGGCAATAACCCGATTGTGGAAGGAAGCATTGGGCAGCAGCGTGTTGAAAAAGAGATTTTTTTTCTCGGTGACGGGCAAGGCGCCCAGGTCGGGAGGAATGGAAACTGCCGAAACATTGTCTGCCGGGTCGGCGTCCAGGCGTTGCAACAACTGTCGCAATTGGGCCACTGAATCGACGGCTATGTGGACGAAGAGACGATCGGGTGGGTACTGAGAACGAACTTGGGGGATTTCTTTTGCGGGCGCCAGACGCACCAAATCGGACAGCGGATCTACGACGCTCAGCGCCGCCAAGCGGTCCTGCCAGGCCGTATCGACTGTGGCAACCTGGGGGCGGGCGGCAATGGCCTCTACTTCTACTTCGGGAGCAACTTCAAGCGGCTCTCGATCGGCATCGCCGCAAGCCACAAGCGCGCAGATCACACCGTATATCAGGGACTGTTTCCACATAACAGCCCAAATATAACGCGCTCAGCGCAACAACATCAAGCGCCGGGCCTCCAAATAATTCCCCACTTGCAGACGATATATATAGATGCCCGAGGCCACCTCATGGCCCTGCTGGTTGCGGCCGTCCCATACCACTTTGTGGCCCCCCACCGGCATGTGGCCACGCACCAGGGTGCGCAACTGCTGCCCCAGCAAATTGAAGATGTCCAGTTGTACGGCAACCTGCCCGGTGCTCCGATCCGCACCCACCGCAAAAGGAATGGTGGTGGCTGGATTAAAGGGATTGGGATAATTGGGCAATAACCCGCTCTGCGCCGGCAAAGCCAAAATCCGCCCCATAGGCCGACTCACAGTGCCGTCGATGTGGAGGATTTCCACTTCTTCCAGGTCGAGTCCGGCAGCGGCCGGTCCTAGGTCAATCAACAAGCCGTCGCCCTCTGCACCCAACTGTGGGTCGCGCAATGCCGCCAGCACGCGCACGCCGCCCCTTTCTCTCCATGTCTCTACCTGCAACGGCCTGCCTTGCCAAATCGAACCGTCGTTTTTCCATTCCAATGATGCGCTCGGCACCAGAAACGAAAAACCACTGATGCGGCCCATTTCTCCTACCTCTACTTGGCCCCGTTCATTCACCACCAACCACCCCTGCCCAGATTGGGCCTTACCCGCAGCTGTTGCAAAGCTCATGCCCACCGCGCCAAAATTTTGCGCCAATAAGAAAAAATCCTGAAAGCCAATCGCTTCGTCGCCGTCAAAATCCGCCTGTTGCGCCTCCAGCCAAATCATAGGGTCGGTCGAGTTGCTGCCAAAATGCCGCACCAGCAAACCAAAATCCGCCAAATTGACCCGGTTGTCGTCGTTGCCGTCGCCCGCCGGTAAAATCTCCGTCGTGCGCGCCGAATCGGTGCCCACCCAGCGGAAGGCCAAGTCGACGCGGGTGGAATCGCCTATGGTGACCGTATCGCGACTCACTTTGCCCTGCAAGTGGCTGGCCGCCTTGACATAGATCTCGTACGTACCCTGGGGAATTTGCGACAGGCGAAAACTGCCCGCTGCGTTCATCGTCGTCTGTATGCCCGGGCGCAAGCGGTCTTCGTCGTTGAGTGGAGAGGGCAGCACTTTTTTGTCCTGATCAATAAAAAACAGGCTGACCTGGCGGTTCAAACTAAGGGAGTCAATGCCCTCCAATCGCACCTGGCCGTTGATTTGAAAATCCTGCACCAGCACCTGAGTGGGGCGCTGAATAAAAGGCAATATCAGTTCCCCACTTTGGTTGATGACGGCGCTGCGCCGGTTGGCCAGGGAATCGTCGTCCACCACGATGGTCCCCACCGTCTCTTTGCGGGTGAGGAACCACACCTCGCCCAGGAGAATGGGTTCAACTCCTGCGGCCAGCGTTTGCGGCGCGCGCAAATCGCGCACCACCAGCGACAGATCCAATTTATTGGTCCCGGCGCGGCCGTGCACTGTGTTGTTTATCGCCGTAAAAGTTTCGGCAATGCCGGCGTTGATGCGAAAGGGGTTGGTGCTGTCGGCGCTGTCGGGAATTAAGGTCAGCAAACTGTCGTCGTAGCTGAGGAATACCGACATGCCCGTCAGCGCCTGCTGCGCCGGGGTCACGTAGACCCGCGCCCGCAGTGTATCGCCCAGACTAAAGGCGCGCAAATCGCCAGCGCTGCCGAGAAGGGGTGAAGCCGCGTTGAGCAATTCGAGTTCAAAGAAGGGTGAGGGCAAAGATATCACGCTCTTCTTCTCCGACAACATAGATTTGAGCGAATCGCGACTGGCCGACACCTGGTAGTAATATTCCTGGAAGGGCGTGACCGTGGTATCGGTATAACTCAGGGTACCCGCCAACACGGTGGTCAGCGAGTCGAACGGGGTGCCGGCGTCGAGCGAGCGAAATATGGTATAACTGGTAGTCTGGATCGCCTGTTCTTCGCTGCGAAAATCGCCGTCTTCCCAGGAGACGAGAATGCTGCCGCCCAAATCGCGCTCCACATCCTTCACTTCCACCACTACAGGGGGCCGTGGCCGCACCAGGCGCTCGGCGTTATTGTTGCGAAAAACCTGGACGCTGGCTTTGCTCGTGCTCAGTACCACAATGTCGTTGTGGTTGTCGCCATTGAGGTCGGCAATTTCCACGTCGCGCAGCGAATCGGAGGCGGCAATGGCCTGGCTTTCAAAATCCGCCGCCCCCTTGTTTTCTAGAAAATTCATGGGCGGCGTGCCCACCGCCACCAAATCGTTAAAAATGTCGGCGCTGAGATCGGCCACCGCCAAACTTCGCGGCACCATGCCCACCGGCACGGCGGCGGCCGGCGCAAACAGGCCATCGCCGTCGTTTTCCAACACCCCCACATTGCTCGACCCCTCTAGCACGACCAGAATATCTCGATCGCCGTCGGCGTCGTAATCGGCCAGTCGTATCTTTTGAGGTTCGCTGGGCATATTGTAGTGCTGGCGCGAGGCAAAATTGCCCAAGCGGCCGTTGAGTAGAACGGAAATGGTGCTGTCGCCCCGGTTGGCCACGACCAGATCGTTATGGCCGTCGGCGTCCAGCGCCCCCGAAACCACGGCCGTGGGCCCGGGCCGCACCGCCACAACTACGCGGGCGCTAAAACTGCCGCGCCCGTTGTTAAACAGCAAAGTGATGGAATCGCTGCTTTCGCCGTTGGCCACGGCAATGTCGCTGTCGCCGTCGGCGTCGAGGTCGGCCACGTGCACATCGGCCAATTCGTGTCCTATAAATATGTTTTCCCGCAAATTGCTAAAGCCGCCGCTGCCGTCGTTGGCCAAGAGCGATACCGAACGGGCGATTCGGTCGCCTATAACCAGGTCGAGCTCAGTGTTGTAGATAGGCGCCGCAACCACGGACACAGGGCCGTCCCAGCGGCCAAAGCGCGAGGTGGAACTGGGGTATACCGATCGCTCGCCCATGGGGAAAAAGCCCCGATTGTCGTTCAATAAAACGTGGAGTTCGCCTCTGGCACTATCGACGGCGGCCACATCGGGCGAGCCGTTGCCGTCCAAATCGGCCACCGCCATGGCCACTGGGGCAAGGCCCACGTTGATGGCCGGATCGCGCCGCAAGGCCAGCAATCCCCCCGCCCCCATCAACGGTATTTTGAGGCTGGCCAGGCGGCCGGGAGCGTTGCTGAAAATGGTCAGCGTATCGCTGTGTATGCCGCTATCGAGCGGCAGGAAAACCACTTCCACGGGGGTGCCCTCCCCCGGCTCCAGAGCAATGTCGGGCGCCGCTTCAGTGCGAAACTGCACGCCGTTTATCACAAGACGATCTATGCGCAACTCGGTATTGCCACTGTTGGAAACTTGCAGGGTGACGCTGCGCATTTCGCCCAACTCCACCGTGCCAAAATCCAGCGCCGTGGCCGAGGTGGAAATATCGGCCGCCACGCCCATGCCGTCGGCAAAAATGTCCATTTGGGGCGCGTTGGGGTCGTCGCTCAATACGGTCAGCACCGCCGTTGCCCCGCGCGGAATGAGCGGCGCAAAGGTCACCGGTAACAACATGCGCTCGCCGGGCCACAGCGCTTGCGGCTCAAACGACAGGATGCGGAAAATACTATTGTCGAAAAAGGCGTTGCGTACCGTTAGCAAGGCGTTGCCGGCATTGCGCAAAAACAGCGTGGTGTCGCGCGAATCGCCAATGGCCACATCGCCAAAGTTTATCGCCGCCGGTTCGATGACCAGTTTGGCCTCAATGCCAGTGCCGCGCAGCAAGACCGTCATGCGCTCCTGATCCGGGTCGTTGCTACTTATAACCAGGGTGTCCCGGTGCACCGCGGCGCTGCCGGGTTGGAAGGAAAGCGTCACCGTGCCCGCACTTTGCGGCCCTATGGCAAATGCCCCCTGCGAGCTCACCGAAAACCCTTCTTCGTTGCCCAAACTTAACCCCGTGATAACTAGATCGCCATCTCCGGCATTAAATATGTCCAGATCGAAACTGCCTATCGCTCCCAGCGCCACGGTGCTAAAGTCTACGGCGTTCACCACCTCTATTTGCGGCTCCGGGGCAAAGCCAATTTCCCAAATCCCGGAGTTCTGTCCGGCCGCAAACAAGCGGCCGTCGATGGGATGGACCGCAACCTGATTGACAGTCAGCAGAGGCAAACCCGCGTTGACGGCGGCCCACTGCTGGCCGCCGTCTTTTGAGCGGAATACCCCTCCGGTGGAGGTGGCGGCATAGAGGATCTGCTCGGTGCGACCGGCAAAACGCGAATCGGCCGTTATGGATAAAACTTTTAAGTGCTCCCCCAAACCGCTGTTCAGCGGTTCCCAATTTTGCCCACCGTCGGAACTACTAAATACACCTCCCCCAAAACTGGCCGCCAGAATGAGATCTGGACTTTCGCGCGACGGGTAGACCGAGCGCACGCTCTGATCTTGCAACCCCTCGCCCAATTCGCGCCAATTTGCCCCGGCGTCGGAACTCACATAGAGACCGGTTGCGGTGCCGGCGTATACCGTCCTCGGGTCGTGAGGAGAAGGGACCAGAGAGAAGACGATGGCCTCGGATAAAGTGTCATCTTCAGACCCCGACCAATTTGCGCCCCCCTCGGAACTGGAAAAGACCCCGCGTCCAAAGGTGCCGGCGTATATATGGCCCGCGTGGCCGTCGACGGCCACGGCCAACACCCCCGTGCCAGCCCCTTCCAAACGACTCCAGGTAAGTCCGCCGTCGACGCTGCCGTAAAGCCCCAAGCTGGTGCCAGCGTAAAGGCGATCGCCGTTTTGCGAATCTACGCCCAGGCTCAATATATTGCGGCCCTGCAATTCCGCCCCCAGGTTTTGCCAGGTGCGACCGTCGTCAGTGCTCCGGTAAAAACCGTCCACCGCGGCGGCGTAGATTACTTCGCTCACCTGCGGATGGAGGTGCACCGCGTTAATTGCAACCGACGGCTCATCGGCTATGGGGGTCCATTCGTTGTTGCCGGCCACGGCCGTTCCACTCCCCCAACACAGGCCCAGGGCCAGCCATTGCAACGCCCGCTTTATATTTTTTATATGCCCTCTCATGACGTGCAAACCGACCTATCTTAACTGGCTGTTCATCATAGTGAATTTGAGGCAGTGCCGCTGCCCACCCTCGACAAACTCGCAAATGTAAACGCCGTTGGCCTGGCGCACGCCGGCGTCGTTGCGCCCGTCCCAGGTCGCCGTCCAGGTGCCGGCGCCCTGGACCTCGTCCACCAAGGTCCTCACCAATTGGCCGGCCATGTTAAATAGCTGTAGGCGCACCCTGTTTTGCGCCGCCATTTCATAGACAAAACGCGTCGGCCCCGCCGCTGGGTTGAAGGGGTTGGGATAGTTTTCAAATTTTCGCGCCGTGCGCAACATTTCGGGCGCAACTTTGCCCAGGCGGAACAAACCCGTCCGCTCCACCGTTGTCGACAGCGTACCCGCCGGCTGGTCGAAGCGCGCGAATAACGGCTCCCAAATTGAACCGTTCCAACGCTGCACCCCCAGATCGGCCGGCGGATTGGGCCCCACCAGAAAATTGAGTACAATGGGATGATCTAGTGAGGCCTCGCGCGCCAGGCGCACATCGTACACAGGCTGACCTTCGTGGCCAAACGGCGCCTCGCTCGGGTCCAGACGGTGGATCGTCGCCAGGCGCCCCGGACCGGCCGCCCCGCTCGGAACGTTGACCCCCATCTGTAAATCGCTGTAGGTCAATTGACCGCCGTCTTTGTCCATCCAGTGCAGGGCCATCGCCAGATTGCGCATCCCCTCATTCCCCGCTTCGTCGACGCCCCGCACTTCTATATTGGCGAATTGGGCGTCGCCCATATCGGGTATCTGATATACCGCGCTATAGGTTCCATCACCCCGGGCTTCCACCTGCAAAGGCATGCCGTTGACGTCCACCTGAGGCACTTCTAGCAGCGGCTCGCTGGGAGTGATGCCAATTTCCAACAACTCGCTAAAGACGGGATGCCGGTCTATTTCCAGGGCGATTTCGGGTGCGGTCAAATCTTCCAGCACGAACACCTGCATGGTTTCTATCACCTCGTTGCCATCCGGATCGCGCGCCCGCAAAATCAGTTCGCGGCTGCCGCTTTGCCCAATGGGAACAGTGACAAAGAGCTGGCCGTCTACCACCCGCGCGCTAATTCCCGGTTCAACCACAACATCCCATTGAATTTGCCCGTCCGGCGTGTCGGGATCGCTCACGTATGCGTCCAACCCCAAAATGCGCTGTTCGCGGCCGCTGGCCGATACCAGCGGGTTGGGCAGCGGGCTGATGACCGGCGCTTCGCCGCTGGCCAGTACCATTGCATCAAACACCCCCAGGGCCACATTGCCGGCCACATCCTGTACCAACACTTGAATTTCCCGACGCCCAGGTTGGGCACTAACCGCGTCCAGCGTGAGTTCGCGGGTGGCGTCCGCCAGACTCAAAACCAAATCGCCGCCGCCGCCCACCTGCCATTGCAGCGTTTCCGGAGCGTCGTCATCGACGACAAAATTGTCTAGTGCCAACGTTAACGTCTCGCCCTGGCGCACCGCCACACTGCCAAAATCCAAAATTTGCGGTGTCAACCCCCTGCTCTTGACAAAGACCTGTACCCTGGACGTGCGCGAGCGCTGGGTTTGATCGGTGGCGGTAAGAGTAAGTGTCTCGGTGCCAACAAAATCGCTATTCTTTGCCCGTATCGAAACTTGCGTACTGGCCGGATCTATTTCCACGTCCAGCACCTGCGCCGGGTCCACCCGCCAAACCAGGGCCGGCTGCGAATTGCGCGGCAAGACAAAGTCGCTGAGCACCAGGCTATTGTCTTCTTCACCGGCAAAGAACTCAATGGTCGGCATGACATCCAGGCTGAAGATGGGCGGTAATCCCACATTGATCATCGCGCTTTCTACCTGGCCGTCGGTGTCGGTCACCTGCAAAACAACTTGGGCCGTAGCTATGGGGTCTGCGACGCCGTCCAGGCGGTTCAATACCAACTCGTGGGTCACCGGGTCTATCCACGCTTCCACGCCGTTGGCACCAACGGCGGTCCACAACAATTCGGAATTGCGGTCCTGGTCGTCAAAAACAAAGCGGTCTAAGTCGATGCGCTCCTGATCGCCCAAGGAATCGAGCACCACGTCGGCAAACGACCGCACCACCGGCGCCCCACCGGGGTTGGCGATCAACACGGGAAGTGATCGGCTGTCGGTGTTGACATTGGGGTCGCTCACTGTCAGAATCACTTCGGCCACCCCTGCTTGTCCGGCGGCAGCACTGAGGCTCAGCTCCCTAGTTTCTGAATCCAATACGCCGTCAACCCCCGCCGAAGTTTGAAAGCTCCAATTCATTTCTCGCGCTTCGTTATCGGGATCTACAACCATATTGTCCAGCGCCAACACCACTGCATCTCCCCCGGCCAGCAACCCCACTTTACCTATATCCAAAATTTCGGGCCCCAGCGGGTCCACCGCCGTCAAAATTTCTACCCGCACTACTTCGCTGTCTGTATTGCCGTCCCCGTCGCGTGCCGTTACTCGCACGGACGCCGCCCCGGCAAACCCCGACGTGCCGCTGACACCCAAAACTCCGTTGGAAAAGGTGGCACTGAGGACGCTGTCTGCATCGGCCGTCCACTGCAAGCCATCTATGGGCGCATCGTCCCGCACAAAGCGATTTAGGTCTAAGGTGCCGCTTTGGCCGCCGCGGAAACGCAGAGTGGGCAGCGGGTCAATTTCTGGCCCAACACTTTGGCCCGGCCTCAAGACTACGGCCACCTGGTGCGTACTGTCGGTGGCGCCGGCCAGGTCGCTTACCGCAAAGCGCACCACCCCGCGGCCAGCGACGTCGCCGTGAATGAGCAAGGTCTCGTTTTCCACCTCGGCCCGCACGCCCCCTTCAAACGGCTCAAAAGCCAGACTTAAATTTCCCACCGCGTCGTCCTTATCCTCTACCAATTGATCCAGCGGGATGCGCACGGGTTCGTCGTTTTCTGTGGGATAGACGGGTGGAATTTGTTTGGTTACCGGCGGGTCGTTGACCGGCAACACCAGCACTAATGTGCTCGCCGTGTCGGTGTGCCCGTGTTCGTCGCGCACGGTAAATAAAATGCGTTCCTCTCCCGACCAATCTGGGGCGGCAGAAAAAGTGGCTATGCGCGACCCTTCCGCCACCTCGACCTGCACCATGGTCCCGTTGGCGGTGGTCCAGGTCTGCGAGGTGCGCTGGGGGTCGTCTAAATCGTCTACAAAGGCGTCCAAGTCGTGATCTTGATTGATGCCGTCTTCCAAAAAGGCCACCGTGTCGGGGAAGGTGCTTATTTTAGGCCTGGAGCGCACTTCAATATCGATGATGTCTTCAGCCGGATTTTCGCTAATGGCGCCGGCGGTAAAACGCATCTGGCGCATGCCCACCAACCCTGCCTGGGGCAGCATGGTAACCTGGCGCGTTTCTGGGTCGATGGTCGTGGCGATTTCGCTCAATATAGAATGCGTCCACAGCACCTCCCCCACTTCCTGGTCTATAAAATCATCCAGATCAAATACCATCTTTTCCTCGCCCTCAATCAGCACCACGTCGGGCAAGGGCAGAATGCGAAACCCCGTTATGCGCACGTTAAAAGTTCCAAGCGGCGGACTGAAGCGCTGCTCAATGCCCGGCGCGCCGAGGGCAACAAAGTGCGAGGCGTGGTCGTGCCCCCGCTCTTCGATACGGATATCGGCAGTATCGCCGCTGGGCCGCCGCGTTATGGCCAGGGAAAAACGCGCTACCACTCCCTCGCCACTTACCGTACTGCGCTGCGAACCGATCGCTTCGGCGTAATTCAGGAAGGCCTCTCCTTCGATCACCTCAAATTGATTCACCAGGGCGATTCCCCCAAAAAAATCCGCCGGCGCAAAAGGTATAATTTCGCCGTCCTCATCTACCCCCGCCTCTACCAGACTAAATACCGTTGGGTCGTAGGAAACGAAGAGAGCATAACCGTTCAACGCGTCCTCCCCGGCGTCTATAACCATCTTGAGATCCAGCGTATCGCCCAATTCGGCGGCAAACGGACTGCCGCTGCCGTCTTCCAGTCGCAACTCGACTGTGGCGGCGGCGGCCAGGGCCGGAACCAATGCCATAAGAGCCAATATGTACATTGAGCGTAATATCATACTCACCTGAGCAATATCATGCGTTTGACCGAGTGCCGATCTCCAACGCGCATGCGGTATAGATACACCCCACTGCCCACCGCAAAACCACTGCCGTCCAAACCGTCCCACACCATGCGGTACTGGCCCGGCGCCAGCGGCGCGTCCCACAGCACTCTCACTTGCTGCCCCAGCACGTTGTAAATTTCCAATTGCACCAGCGGCACTTGCAGCCCTGCTAAGAAAGGCACGGCAAAGGGTATGGCCGTTTGCGGATTGAAGGGATTGGGGTAATTCTGCCCCAGCTCAAAAGCTTGTGGCAAGCTAGAGCTCTTGTCCAACACGCGCACGTCGACGCGGCGGTGTTGCTGATCCAATAACACAACCGACTGCAAAATCGGCGGCGCCGGATGGTCGCCCAACGCTCGTAACCGCCCTTTCACCAGGACACTTTCACCGCTGAAATCTCGCCCCCGTCCCACCTGGGTCGTCGCCAGGCGCACGCCGCCTTCCCGGTGACGCTGCAGCGCCAGCACTTCTTCGCCCTGCGATTTGATGTCGACCAGGCTCCACTGACGCGGGTCGTACGCCAAATCCATTTCGTAGGCGCGCACGCCGGCAAGTGCCGCCCCCTTCACTTCAAACTCAACTTCCCGACCCGCCAAAACGGTCTCGGCGTTTAGGTCCACCTGCAATTGCGCCTGCCCAATTTCCCGCACTGCCGCCTTGTACACCGGACGCGGGCCGTCGTCTCGAAAATTGGCGCCAACCAGGGCCAGGTCCAAAATGCCGACATCGCCGTCGCCGGTGATGTCGGCGCGTTCGTTTTGCTCTTCGCCCTGGCCTCCTGGGCCAGTGCCGGCGCCGGGAATGGGTGCAAAGAATGCGCTGACAAAATCCCAATCTGCCAGAGTCACCTCGTTGTCAGGACTGGTCTGGCCGTCCAACTCGGTATAACCGGCCACGTCGCCGCCCAACATCAGGCTGTCGGCGGCATCTCCGGTGCTAGTGGGTCGCACCTCGTTGAGTTCCAAACCATCGTATAACTCCAAGCCGGGCACCCAGGCGTCGAGATAGCCGTCCAGATGGGCGTATAGGTCGAGTCTGCCAGTGGGCACCTGTTCTAGGGTGAAACTGCCGTCCTCTTCCAGTTCGACCTGCACTCCGGGACGCTCTGGATCGTCGTCGTTGGCCACTACAAAAGGCCCGTCTTGCAATTCGGTATAGCTGCCCCAGTGGCGCAGGGAAAAATCGATGACGGCATCGTCTATATCGTTGCGCCCCTCCAGGGCAAGGCGGCCGTTTAAAATGGCTTTGCCCGCCACCTGGTTTATTTCTACCAGATCCCTTTCTTCCGGAGTAAAGACCGGCTGCCCGTCGTGCAACAACCTCGATACCCGGTTGTTGTCCTCATCTACTTCCAATTCAATTTTGCTGACCCCCGCCTCTTCCTGCGTAATCAACTCCATGCTGGCGAGAATGTGCCGGCCGTCGAGATTGGCAATTTGCACTGCCGTCGGGTCAAAATAATCAAACGCCAGGTTTATATGGACAAATCCACTATATACAGTTTCGTCTTCGTCCTCTGCAATTTCGGCTTCGTTGATAAATATCTTCGTATCGCTGAACTCTTCTCCGGCAAAAAACGGTTGAATGCCCTCCGTCTGGTCGTCCTGATCCACCACCGCAAACGCCGAAGTCTCCAATGTTAAACGCACCGAAACCTGATCGACACTCTCGTCGCCGGCGTCAATGACTAGGTCGAACTGCTGCACCACCCCGCCCGTGCCTATACTCAAGATTTCGGGCAGCAGGCGAATGCGCTCACCCCCGCCGTCCTCCTCCGCCATATTGCGCACCAGAACGCGGCCCGGAGCGCGCCACACCGCACTTGCCGCGTCAAAACTATCGCTCTGAGTTATGGCCAAGTAGATGAAATAATCTCCATCCCCAAAGGCACCGCTGCTGTCTACCGTGGTCTCAATGTGGTCGACGCTTATGTCAAAGTGGTCGATGGGACTGTCTTCGCTCAAATCAAAGAGCGAATCTGTGGCCGCCTTTGCGCTGCCGTTGGCCGAATTGACCACGTACGCCGTGCCCGCCGCCACCGCGGCGTAATTCGTCGGAGCCTGGTGATCTTCTTCGCTGAGCAGAATGCGTATGCGGGCGTCGTCGTCCAAATCCATGTCTTCCCAGGCCACCCTGCCTTTGACTCCCGGCCCCAGCCCAATATCCGCCACCGGCTGCAGCGGCAGGAGGGGGGGGGCGGGCGCAAAAACTACGCGAGACCCCGCATCGTTGAGGCTGCGACCGTGCATCTGCACCAAGCGCCGGGCGTTGTTGTCTTGGATAATGCCGTAGATGTAATAGAGGGTTCCGTCCTGCGGAATGCGCTTGCCCGAATCCGCCAAATCCCACATATCCCAGGCGTGGAGATTCTCCCGCCGCAAGTCTGGATCTTCGAATATGTTCTCGGCTATGAGAAAGGCGTTTTCGTCCACTTCGGCCAGCAGTTCGTCGGCGCCCGACAGCACCGTATAACAATCGCAATCCTCATCTAGAGTGGCGGGCTTCTCGCTGTAATACAGCGAAATGCGCGCGTTGTCGTCGATGTCCTCGTCGCCGTTAAATCCGTTGCGCCCCCAGGTCAGGGTGACAAAACGCTGCGGCCGCAAGCCGCCCGTGGCAATGGTGGTCACCCCGGTGCGCACCCTGTCGTCGAGGACGTCAAGGCGCAGCAGCGGCGAGTGCTGCACCCGCACCTGATTCTGGCTGCGCCGTAAATCGAAATCAGCCCCGTCGCTGGCCACCGCGTAGATGTAATAATTGCCGGCCGGCACCACCTCGGGTTCGAGAATATCCCAGGTAAAGATTTCTCCTAAAGACCGCAAACCGACGCCAATTGGACTAGCTTTATTCAACGCCGTTACTGCGCCGTTTTGGAATTCCACATCCTCCAATACCAATTGCGCGTCTTCGCTGTAAAACAACTGCACCGTGGTGGTATCGTCGTGGTCGACTACGGCAAATTCTATCTGCGTGCGCTGCAGACCTTCTCCGGTTATTTCTCCCTGGGGATTAAAGAACTCACCCGAGTCCAGAGTAATGGCCCCTTCCACTAAAGCCAATTGACTAAACTGCGGCTGGTGGCGCAGAAAAATACCCCGGCTACGCGCCAGCGGTATGCGCCCGGTCACATCGGCCACAACGTAGAGGAAATACAACCCCGTGGGCACGTCGCGCAGCAACATGCGCACAGCGAGCCCTTCGTCTAACCTCTCGCTTTCGCGGTAGACACTGTCTTCCCCCACCAATACTTCAAACGCCGTTTGGCTATCCACCGCCTGCAAACCCGGGTCTGGCGATAAAAAGAAGCGGTACGCCACATCGTTGCCGTTATCGCCGTCTTTGCCCGGCAGCAGATTGCTGGCAGTGCCTACGCCGCTGTCAAAGACCAGATCCGGCAGTCTTAAGGCCAGCGCTTCTGGCAATTCTGGATACCAGGTACCCAACGCCGTGGTCGCCGTGTCCAGTATGCCGACCAGCGGAGTTCCAAGCGGCACGACATCCATTGAGGCAAGGGCGTCAAACTGCGCCACCTCAACAAAGGTCAGGCGCGGCCCTTCTCCCGGCGCAATGGAGAGTGAATTGGGGTCGTCAAAGAGGATTTGACCGTATTCGCCGCTAAAAGTGTGCTCCTCTAATTCCGGGAATGGTATGACTTTAATGGGAAACTGCAGGTAGATTTCCCCCCCCGCCGCCGCGGCCTGTAGACTGCCCACTACTATGCGGCCAGATTCGCTAAAGGGCGAGACAAAAAAATCGGGGGTTTCGACGCCGACTGCAGCATATACTACCCGCACTTCGTCGCTAAAATCTTCGTCTAAATCTGTATCTGCAACCACAACGCCCTGAGGCAAAACGACGCTCACGGTGGAATCGGACGGCGCGTCATTGCGCTGGAACTCAATGACCAATTGTTGCCAGTAGACGCCGTCGCCTATATCGCCCGCAGGTATGCGCACTAGCTCAGCCGGCTCGATTTTGGCCGTTTGCGCCGTGCCCATGCACGGCAGCAGTGCAAAGAGAAATGATATGCCCCACTTTTTTAACATGACTATCTACACTACCGTTTAACTTATGCCCCTTAGACGCTTTAGTTGAATCATACTTTCCCCATCACGGAAAATATTTCCGCGTCCATTCATAGCACCACTTCGCCGCAAATACGGCGAATCAGCGGGTGGATTATCTGACTTGCAGGGAGACAAATCCCTATGGGCTCGATTCATTTAACTTTCACAACGGCGATTTTTCGCCTCGTTTAGGCTTTATCATAGCAAACGGCGTTCCAGCTTGTAACTACCTGCTTTTTTCCCTTAAAAACTTGATAACACGAATGTTCATTTTTTATTTAGTCTAATATCAATACTGTGGGCACTTTTTGTAAGTTATTGATAAATAACGGCTTAGACAAATAGATACTG